>JABSOG010001044.1 GCA_013216025.1 Algicola sp.
ACCAGTAGCGTTGACTTAGCCAAGACTCAATTGAATATTGCCCGAAAAGACCTGCAAGACACCTTAATCAGCGCACCATATGACGGCAAAATCACCAAACGTATGGTCGAGCCTTCGATGCAAATGAGCCCTGGCACACCGGCTTTTGAAATCAACGGCGAAGATGGTCTTGAGGTGCAGGTTATGGTGCCCGAAACACTGATCCGCAACTTGTCACAAGGCAACAAATTGGTCATTCATTATCCGGCTCTCATCGATGTACAAGGCACAGGGATCATCACCGAGGTTGGTTCGAGCGCTGAGGCTGCCAACGCTTTTCCGGTGACGATTGTGATTGATTCTCCCACCAAAGACCTGCGGGCAGGCATGACGGCAGAGGTCGATTTTACCTTTGAAGGGGTTGGCCGAACCGGTTATAAAGGCGACATTATTCGCATCCCCGTATCGGCCATTGGCGCAGGTATTGGTCAGACGTCTTTTGTTTACGTTTATGACAAAGACGCTCAGGTGGTACACAAACGCAGCGTGCAAACCGAAAACATTATCGATAACGAAGTGTTAATTTCATCAGGACTTAAAAAGGGCGAGATCATCGCCACTGCCGGAGTGAGTTACTTGCGAGACGGCCAACAGGTCACCTTGCTTGATGCCCTTGTTAAACGTTTCAATTAGGGATAATTATGAACTTAACCGAGATTGGATTTAAATACCGTAAGTCTGTTTTACTTGTGGTAGCGCTGTTGTTGATTAACGGCATCATCGCTTATTTCACCCTGCCAGCCCAAGAAGATCCCACAATTACCATTCGTCAGGCGATAGTCACCACTCACTATCCGGGCATGGCACCTGAGCGGGTTGAGCAGTTGATCACCCGTACGCTTGAAAAAGAAATTCGCAAAATTCCCGAGGTCGAAAAGCTTACCTCAACATCGGCCACCGGCGTGTCGGTTATTCACGTAGAGATTTACGACCGCTATTTTAACCTCGACAACATCTGGCAAGACCTGCGCAACAAAGTCAACGAGGCCAGCGCGAATTTGCCCGATGGCACCCGAACACCTCACATTAACGACTCGTTTGGTGATGTGTCGGTGGTGACGCTGGCCTTAACGGCCGATGGGTTTGGCATGGGCGAAATGGCGGATGTGGCCAAACACATTCGCGACCACCTTTATAGTGTCAGCGGCACCAAAAAAGTTGAGATTTTGGGCGTACAGCAAGAGCGGATTTTTTTAGAGGCCAGCGGGGCCAAGTTGTCGCAGTTGGGCATATCGCCGAACCGACTGATCAGCGAATTACAAAACCAAAACATCATCAGCCCGGGCGGGCAGGTTGATACCGGACTCACCAGTTTTGTGGTCGAACCCACCGGTAATTTCGATTCGATAGAAGAAATCGGCAACACCCACATCACTATTCCCGGTACCGAAGACACGTTAGCGCTTAAAGACATCGTCAGCATTCGCCGCGACTACATCGACCCACCAGACAAACCGGCCTACTTTAACGGCAAACCCGCGATTATGTTAGCTGTAGCGATGTTACCCGGCCACAATCTCCTTGAATATGCACCAAGAGTTAAAACCATGGTGGGGCAAATTGAAGCAACCCTGCCGATTGGTTACCAGCTGGACTTTGCCACCTTTCAGGCCGACCAAGTCGAGCGCACTGTGCGCGGCGTATCCATCAATGTATTGCAAACATTGGCGATAGTGTTGGTGGTTGTGGTGGTATTTTTAGGCGTCAGAACCGGCCTTATCGTGGGATCAATCGTGCCTTTTGTCATGCTTGCGACCTTGGCTATCATGAAGTTCAGCGGTATCGCGCTTGAAAAAATGAGCTTGGCAACGTTGATCATTGCGCTGGGTTTGCTGGTGGATAACGGCATTGTCATCGCCGAAGATTTTAAACGCCGACTTGAAGAGGGTGCAGAACGATTTGACGCCATGTGTCAGGGTGGCAAAGAGTTGGCGTTGCCGCTATTAAGCTCGTCGGCCACCACCATATTTTTCTTCTTGCCCTTGATGCTCGCCGAACATGTGGCCGGAGAATACACTCGCTCAATCTCGCTGGTGATATTAATTACCTTACTGACGAGCTGGGTTATGGCGCTGTGTGTTACGCCAACGCTATGTTATTTCTTTATTAAAGCTGATGATAAGCAGGCAGCTGAGACTCAAAACAACTCGCGATTGTATACCGCCTACGAAGCCTTTTTGCATTGGGTGCTCAACAAAAAAGTGCTGTTTATGATGATTATGGTGGGTACTTTGGTGTTTGCCATGAGCGGGTTTAAACACGTTGCCCAGCAGTTCTTTCCAGATTCTGACCGCACTCAAATCATGATGTACATCGACATGCCTAACGGCACGTCGGCCAAAGAAACCAACCGCCAAATGCACTCGGTGTTTGCATGGCTCGACAACAAAGAGCGCTTTGGTGAGATCACCAGCTTCTCGGGTTATTCTGGATTTAACGGCCCCCGTTTTGTCTTTACTCTAAGCCCAGAAGACCCGGCAGACAACAAAGGGTTTGTGGTGATTAACGTTAAAGATGACACCGAACTTGATGTCATGGTGGCCAAATTACACAATGGTTTGCGGGAGCAATTTCCCAATGTTTCGGGGCGGGTTAGACGGATGTTCGCCGGGCCATCAGATTCAGCCATCATCAAAATTCAGGTCAAAGGGCCAGACAAAGATGTGTTGTACGCCAAGGCCAAAGAGATCATGGCAGTATTGCACGAGGTGCCCAATACCATTAACGTGCGCACCGACTGGGAAAACCGCATCGTTAAAGTGATGGTCAATGTAGACCAGC
>JABSOG010001045.1 GCA_013216025.1 Algicola sp.
TTGACCGTTCAAAATTGTCTCGCCACTATGTACCATTGTAAAGTTGAATAACTATGTAATAAGTGTACGGTGTTTTTTGCAGAACTTTGTCGGCACTATTGATTGGATACGCCGACTGCATCCATTGAATTCGGTTTACCACGGCGCTGTGCGGCACCATCACGCCCTTGGGTTTGCCGGTGGTGCCAGAGGTGTAAATGACATAAGCCAAATCATCAAGACCCGCGATTGAATCGGGGTTGTCGATGCGCTTGTCATCACTAACTGAAAGTACTGGAAGTCCATCTGCAGCGATCACCACACAAACCCCGTTCGACTGCTCGACGCACGTTTTCATCACCGACTGGTATTTTTGCTGCGTGATAACAAACGGCACTTGGGTATCGCTTAATATGAACCCAGTTCGCGCAACAGGGTTATCAACCGCTATTGGCACGTATGCCCCGCCCGCTTTTAATACGGCCAAAATACTGATCACCATTTCAAGCGAACGGTCGAGATAAAGCGCGATGAGCGTATCCGGTTTAACTTTACCTATAACACCAGATAACTGGTTGGCTCTTTGGTTTAGTTCATCATAAGTCAGGCTGACATCGCCCAATACCAAGGCAATATGCTCAGGCGTTTTAATCACTTGAGATTCAAACAATTGAGGCAAGGTCAACGCAGGATAAGTCACATCAGCCCCCTGCCAACGGGTTAACACCGCATCCCTTTTGCTTTCACTGAGTAATGAAATTTCGCTGTGAGGCTGATTCGGGGCCTCAATCACCGCGTGTAATATGCGCAGCATTTGATTGAGCAGCCGGTTGGCCTGAGTTTCGTCAAGCCACACTTTGCCGTAACCGAGTTTGATCACCAAAGACTCACCCAGCTCAAACGCACTGACCAACAACGGATAATCAACTTTTTCAATCGACTGACGATACAACACTTTTGATTCGATGCCTTGGTTTTGCTCATCATTCACCGGCTGTGGGTAGTTCTCAAACACAAACAAACTGTGAAACAACCGTTCGCCATTGGTTTGCAAACTCGCCAACGACACGCTCGAATGGCTATTCAACGTCGCAATACCTTGCGCAATGGCGTGCAACTGCTCGGCCACCGTGGTGTTGTCGCCCCACTGCACCGCTAGCGGCAATGTGTTGATGTACAAACCCACACTCGACTCGATGCCATCCACCGGCATATCTCGACCCGACACTGTAGTGCCGACTATGGTTTGTTCGTCTTGCGTATAACTGTGCAGCAGCTTGTGCCAAGCAAATTGCAGCGCCACGTTAAGGGTAACGCCCTGCGCCTGACACAGGGTTTTTAGCGCTTTGTAATCACTGCCCTGCAGCGTCAACAATTGTTCGCCCGGCGGTTCGATGGTATGGGTGTCTTTGAGGTCAATAGACCGGTTGAGCATCACCCTGATGTCGTTGGCCCCACCCAGATTTTTCTTGGCCTGCGACCAATGCGCTTCTATCTCATCTTGATGCTCAACATTCCACGCCTGCGTTGCAAGATAAGCCTTGTCGATTTCAAGCTTGGGCGAGCGCCCATTGCACAAATTGTTGTAGTTATCATGCACCGTTTTCAATAATATCGGCAGGCTCCAGCCGTCACTGATGCTGTGATGAATGTTAATCAACACGGTAAACAATTCGTCATGCTGTTCGATTAGGGTAAATCGCAACAAACCGGGTTGATTTAAATCAAACGGCAGGGCCCTGTCGACCCGCTGAATTTGCGCTATCGCCTCTGGACGGTTGTATTCGTCAATGTCGCTAATGTTATTTACGCTAAAATGCTCGTCGCTGATGCTGGTACCCTTGGTGATCACTTGCAAAATGTCGTCACGCCAATCAAAGGCACTGCGCAGCGCCGGATAGACTTTTGACGCCAGTGTCCAAGCCATTTTGTACGCGTCAACATTTAGTGCCAGCGGATAATCGAGCAACAGTTGCACCCGATAAGCGTCATCATGAGGAAAGTTAAGATGATGATAAATAAACCCTTGTTGCAAGCTGCCCGCTGGATACAACGCTTCAATATCATAGCGGTTTTGCAGTAGGCGCAAATGGGCTATCGACAATCCTTTCACCCCGTAATCGCTTGGGGTTTTAATGCTTAACGCCCGGGCGCAATGTTCAATCACGCTAATTAATGCGGCTTCAAAGTCTTTGGCGAACAACTCGCCAATGCGAGATATTACGCCAAATTGCAATCGACCATCTTGCACCGCACCATTGATATTGAGCAATAGTTTGTCGGTGTTACGCGCATCAATCATCAGGCCCAAATCGTTTTCTACAGACTCAGCTAACTGACCCAAATAGTTAAAGCTAATGGGTGGCAGATTGTTCAAATCATCAAACCCAATGCCCTTGTCAGGGATAGCCCGCAGCATTTCTTTGGTGTGAACGATGGTGTCTATTAACTGTTCATGACACGTCAACTTCACCGGATACAATGTGGTGAACCAGCCCACAGTTCGGGTGGTGTCCATTGTGGCATCAATCGCTTCGCGGCCATGCCCTTCGAGGGTGATGTGGCGGACATCGCCTAAAGCAATCGCAAGTGCACTTAATAAAAGGTCGTTGATTTGGGTGCTATAAACATTGTTGGCTTGACGCAGCAGTACATCGGTTAAGTGACTGTCTAGTTCGACCTTATGATGCGTTACGGCCATTGGCTCAGCCAACTTTTGTTCGGCCAAAACATGCTGCCAATAAGCCTTTTGCGCTGATGCATCGTAGTTTTGAACGGCCTTAACCCACTGTCGATAACTGCTTGGTTTTGCCGGTAAAGCGGTGC
>JABSOG010001046.1 GCA_013216025.1 Algicola sp.
GGTTGAGCAATTATTGGAGGTGGCCCGTTTTAACTTTAGCGCTGAGGTTAAACCGCAAAGTATCGGTTTGGCCGATTTTGCTGCGGTGATCATTGATGCGCTTCACAGCAACATTGCCGAACAGCATCACCGGGTCGAGGTTAACATTGAACCGGACATTGTGGTTTGGGTCGAAGCCGATGCATTGGAAAGAATTCTGGTTAATTTGCTGTCTAATGCCATCAAGTACACCCCGGCGTATGGCAAAATTAAACTGTTGGCAACACAAGATGAAAAGTCTGTCACGCTAGTGGTTAGCGACACGGGGCCGGGCATTGCTGAGCAGGAGCAACAGGATATTTTCAAACCTTTTGTCAGGGGCAGCCAACCCGATCAGCATGTTGCGGGCACGGGTTTGGGGTTGGCATTGGTGAAGGAGCTGGTGGATGCATCGGGAGGTAAAGTTTGGCTGCAAAGTTCTACCGAGCAGGGCAGTTCATTTTCTATTATGTTGCCCAGAGCGAAAGGGGGCAAAGTCGAAGGATTATCGAATAGCACCGCCACAGGTGAGTTAGAAAGCGAGTTTTTGAGCAGTGAAAAAGAGACTGAAGTACAGGCAACAGTGCAGACCTTGGCATCAAAAAGCGCTGACAATACCCTGCTGCTTATTGAAGACCACCCCGAAATGCTGTCGTATTTGCACGCCTTGTTTAATGATGAATACGAGTGTTTGCTGGCCCGCGATGGCAAAGAAGGGCTGCTGATGGCCAAAGAGCATATTCCCGACTTAATTGTGTCGGATGTGATGATGCCTAAAGTAGACGGTATTTCGCTGACCAGACAGCTTAAACAGGATATCAGAACCAGTCATATCCCCATTGTGTTACTCACCGCAAAAGGGGATGCCGGTTCAAAGCTCGACGGCCTGACTGCCTTGGCCAATGACTATATTACCAAACCTTTTGACAGTGATGAGTTGCGGTTAAAACTGGATAATCTGCTGCGATTCAGAGCTTTGATGATCCAGCATCTTGGTAAGGCCAGTACCGCGAGCACTGATGATACCCATATTGTTGATATTGCTTTGAACGCCACAGAGCAGGCGTTTAAACAAACGCTTGATGACATTATTGAACTCGGCTATCAACAACAGAACTTTACCGTGCAACAAATTGCCAAGGCTTTGTGTATTACCGCCAAACAGTTGCAAAGAAAGCTCAAAGGCCTGTTTGGATTGACGCCCACCGAGTACCTGCGAGACTTTCGTTTGCTCAAGGCAGCCCAATTACTTAAAGAAGGTCAAAGGCCGTCTGATGTCGCTCTAAGTGTGGGTTTTGGTGCTTATACATATTTCAGCACCTGTTTTGGTAAGGCTTATGGGATGTCGCCCAAGCAATATCAAATGAGTAGATTCGATTGACGGGCTGGCGGTAAATTCAGTGTCGGTATGTCTTTTGCAACATCGAGATAAATCAGGCCAAAATAGAGGTGATACTATGTCGACTGGCATTGTTAAAATTTACTATAAAGACAAGAAATTTGGGTTTATCACGTCAGATTGCGCGAGCTGTGACGTGTTTGTTTGTTATCACGACACATCCGGGCCATTGAGGGCGGGTGAGCGAGTGCAATTTGATTTTGAATATGATCAGCGTGGCCCCCATGCCACCAACGTTATCATGCTGTAATTGCTGTGCGCCTTGCAAATTGCAATGTTTGAGTGGGTGGCAGGTATTAATGTGGTACAGGTTGGTAATCGGCTGAAAGGTGAAGCATAATAGCTCGATTTTTTGCAAGAGTGACCAAATGAAGTCTGTGTCTACACAGCATTCTTGGTCAGTATTATTATACCTTTAGGAGTGTTATAAAATGGGAATTAAGATTGTTAGTGGGTTATTGGGAATGTTGTTTTTGCTAAGTGCAAATAATGCTTTCGCTGGGTCATCTAACGTTACAATTGAAAAAGTCAGAATCTGGCATACCGGAGAAATTTACTTATTGCTCTCAGGCAGTAATCTTGATCCTGCTGACTGTGCTGCTAATGCGCCAGGTGCTTTTCAATACTGGCTTATACAACCAACAAGCGAAACAGTAAAAGCTCAAATGTATTCGATGGCGGTGACAGCTAAAACGGCCAAAATGAAGGTCAGAGTCGAGATTGATCCTAGTGTATGTGAAAGACAATACCCCGTTATTCAAATGATTGAACTTGAATAGGTCACTAATATAGCGCTGTAGGGTGCGCATGGCGCCAGGCTGTTGATTTAAGCACATGTAGGTCGGGTTGAGGAGCTTGCGACGAAGCCCGACATTTGCAACTCGTTGATATTATGTACAATGTCGGGCTTCGTCGCTTCGCTCCTCAACACCGACCTACGAATTTACGATTAAATCTACAACCTCGCGCACCCTACGTTTGTCAATTTGACTCTATCATCAACAATACAACCCAAGCTCATCAATATACCGCCTCACCCCATCCGGCAAAAGCCCCGCAGTCGACAATCCATTTTGAACATTATGCCTAATCTGCGTAGCAGAAATATCCAATTGGGTAATTTCAGCTAGATAAATCAACCCGGCAGTGGTTTGGTGTAATTGCGTAATATCAGTCGTTTGCCGCTGGGCCAACAAATCCGCTATCTCAGCTTTATCATCTAACACCCAGCCGGGACGATAGCTCACCACTAAATGGCAGCGCTTTAAGATCTCTGGCCATTGATACCACTTTTTAAACGCCAGCAATGAGTCCATGCCCATTAAAAAGCAGATGGGGCGGGTAGGCATTTCGTCACGAGGCTTTTGCTCATCAAGGATCTCTTG
>JABSOG010001047.1 GCA_013216025.1 Algicola sp.
GTTCAGGTTCAGGTTCTTGCTCTGGCTCTGGTTCCGGTTGGTTACATGCCGCACCACCACAAACAGCGCTACCATTTTCCAAAGAGTAATCTACATAAATATAACTGGTACATTTGTGGACATTACTGCCGGTTATGTCATCAAAGTAATAACAGGCTTTAACACCAAATGAGCCACTATTATCAGGATTGTGCAGCGTGTATGAATTATAATTACGTAAACTATTTCCAAAGGTATCATCGTAACCAATAAAGGTTTGCTTTTGCTCGGCATCAGCATTCCATGAGAAAACAATTGCCGAGGCATCCCCCGTTAAAGAGATACTTGTAGGTCCGGGAACCAGACTACTATCACCCTCTACATAGTAGTAGTCACTTACTACGGTTGAATTGGTTCCAGAAGTCCCTTCAATCGTTATTTTATAACCGCGATCACCTTCTAATACGCCTGTATTGGCTATATTGGCTGTGAAGTGCCATACAGTGTCTGATTTAACAATATCAGAAGATAATTTTCGCTTAGCCCCATTAACCGTATTTTCAATATAAACATTTGCGCTTTGTATACCATTGGGGTGGCTGAATATGCCGGTAACTACGCCAGGATTGAAAGGATCGACCAACGCTGCGCCGCACCCTACATTGGATTGGTGGCAACCCGGTGCGCTAGTTATATCAGCGGTAGGCACTGCCGTGTCACCACTAACATAAACAATATTTTTGTGGGTAGATGACGGGTCTCCATAGGATAAGGACATATCAACTTTTCGTGCAAAAGTAGTAACGCTGAACACATCATGCCCATGGGTCAAATCAAAATCACTTAACGGTATGCTTCTATAAGGGCCATCAAGCTCTGAATAAACCGCACTACTATCATTGGTCAAATTGTTTACATGATGTTTATAACGGTAATCTCCATCACGATAGGCTTTGGTATATGGGACAAAAAGGGTGGTATATTTACCTATATAATTCCCCCATACTGGCGCTAGTGGAAAATGAACAATATTTGTCTTAGGCGGTGTAAAACAATAACCACTATTGGCGCAGGCAAAAACCCTAAATGCTGCCTTCATGACATTGGGCGAATGGCGTAAATACCCTTTACCATGGCTATCTGGATCATCGGCTATTTTGTCAACCATACCTGTACCGTAACTAAGCTCTTGCCACCCTTGATCAACAGAGGTATCAAATAACGCCTCATCTTCGGTATAAAATATCCGCACAAAATCAGCTTCAGCCTGTTCAATCAACCAGCTAAATTCAAAAACATCCGAAGTTTCAGCGGTTACGGCAGTAAAAGTAACGTCACTATTAACATAAATATCTTTCAAGGTTTCATGACATATAGCACCCTGACAAGATGTCAGTTTTAGTTTTACATCCGCTGCTTGGGTCAGATTACTCATTGTGCCCGACCAACCATTAACACTGCCGTTATAAAGTAGCTGCCAACTGTCATCAATAAACTGCGCTAAGCTAAACGTATCGTCGTCAGCCACTGGCCACTTCATTGATACGTCATATTGTGTATCCGTGCTGGTTTGCCCGTTTATTGAATAAAGCCACTGGGTAGGGTTATCCGGCAATTGCATATTATCTGGTGGGATAAAGGTTGTACTCGGCGCTACAACCACCGACTTTTCAACAATAGTTGATGTTGTAAGTTCAGTAGCGCCAACCAGTGTATATTGTGCAACGAGTTTTACTTCCACAACGCCACTTTTAATATCTTCAAACCACAGGCTTTCTTTGGCTGTTGTACCTATCTCAGTTTCGTGCCTATCATCTAATAAATAAGATTTCCACTGAGTAGCAACACCTAGCTCATCTAACATTCTATATTGCAACTTAATGGTGCATTCAGTTACGGGACAATATAACGCTAAGTGGCTGGTTGTTAGGGTCATTACAGTCCAACTCGCCGTTGCCAAAGTACCATTTTGGTTTGCAAAAACATCACTGTTCGTTGCAGTGAGCGTTAATTCAGGGGCTGTATTCGTGTGTACTACCGCTTTTAGATGATCCCCGGTCCAAAACCCATTGGGATAATATCCCCCCTTAGGAATGAAAGTGGTGCCACCACCATCTTCGTTTCCAAAATAGTTAATTTCATAGTCAACTCGTTCTGGCCCTGCCACTGAATCGTATGGGTTATATTTGTAATTTCCAGTTTTTGGTACGGTGAGAATTTCAGTATTCTTGAGCCAGCCTGGGATTAACGCACTAAATTTTAAAATACCGTCAGTTGAATAAGCTTCTCTTAGTTTTACGCTCGGTAGTGTATTGTAAATTATTTCCCTACTCTCAAGTATTACGTCATTGACAGCAGCAGATCCTTCCTTGGCTTTTTTATCCGCGATAATTTGAACGAACAATTTGGCCGAATCTTCATAGCCATCCGTTTCCTTTGATATATGACTAAGATCTATATCAAATCTTTGCGCTTGACCTGTAAGCGGTTCTTCAAACTGTTCAAATTTAGAAAACGTGATGTGTTTTTTGTACGCATACTTAAGTCTAAAGTTTTCATAATCATCATGCAGCACGGGATCGAATGCCGTCACAGTGACAGGTGCATAATAGGTATCGGTTTTAAAATCATCTAACTGTAGGAGATCTAAATTCACTAATGTTTGCTCATTGGCAAGCTCGCTATTTACCCACTCACCATCTTCTTGTATGTCGGCCGTTAAACGCCATTCAATTGTGGCATTTGCATCCAGATCTTGGGTGTCAATTGAAATAGTACAAGGCTCGCCGATAGTGCAGCCCAATGCGGCTAAATCGAGAGTAT
>JABSOG010001048.1 GCA_013216025.1 Algicola sp.
CTCGATTGTGGCGTTGGCGAGGCTGGCGAAATTTATGTCGAAAGCCAAAACATAGCCCACGGATACATGGGTGACGAAGCATTGAGTGCTGAGCGATTCAGCGACTTAAATGACGGCTATAGAAGGTACCGAACCGGTGATTTGGGCATTTATGTTGACGACACCCAGGTCAAATCACTTGGCCGTAGTGACGCACAGGTCAATATTCGCGGTTTTAGAGTCGAACTTGGCGAAATAGAAGCGCAATTGCTGCAACTGCCACAAATTAAATCAGCCGTGGTGTTAGCACCAGAACAAAAACAGCTGGTGGCCTTTGTGATTGTTGAAGGCGTAGTTGCCGATTTTAACAGGCTGGTTAAAAACGCGCTTAAAGACAAACTGCCGGATTACATGGTGCCATCGGTATTAATCGAAATGGATGCATTCCCGCTCAACGCCAATGGTAAAATTGATCAACGCGCGCTTATTCAAGGGCATGTTAAAGGTTCGGGCAACTGGGCTGGCGATGACTATGTCGCCCCGCAAAATCAAACCGAAGCCAAACAGGTGCAAGTTTGGGCTGAATGTTTAGATTTGAGCGTAGAACAGGTGAGCGTAACGGCTAACTTCTTTGAACTGGGCGGCAACTCATTGTCGTTGCTCAAACTCATCGGCGCATTAAAAGCACAGGGCGTAGACCGCACCATAAAGCAGTTTTACGAGTCGCCAACCATCAGGGGCATGTCGGCAACACCGAGCGAGTCAAACGACGAAACCCAGACACTGGTAAAACTAAACAACACCACCAAAGGCACACCGCTGTTTGTGTTCCACGCCATCGGTGGTCGGGTTTTAGGCTACCAAAAGCTGGCCAAGGCACTCGAAGGTATTTGTCCGGTAATAGGAGTACAGGCGCCGTTTAACTTCTCGTGCGACTTGTCGTTCGATTCAATACTCGAATTGGCCCATTACTACCAAGCAGCGATAAAACGCAAACAACCAATCGGTCCATATCGTCTATGCGGCTGGTCGGCAGGCGGCGTGGTCGCACACCGAGTCGCACATGTACTGACAGAGCAGGGTGACGATGTCGATTATCTGGCGATTTTAGACAGCACCTTGCATCGCAACGAGGCACTTGAAAGCCTCCAACGATATCAGTGCCTTGAACACGCGCTAAAATACGCCTTTGGCGAAGAAGAAAACATCCCTGAAGTAGAATCAGTACTGGCACAGTTGCCATTAGATTTCAAAAACATGGATTACCCGCAACAGCTAGAGGTAGCGGTAGAATTGTTAGGCGAGGGCGCACTTGCAGATTATGCTGATAAAGAACAGTTGATAATGGCGTTGAAGTTTTTCGTCAACCTAATCAAAGCCGACAGACCATTAACGCCGGTTCATATCAGCGGCAAAGCGGTGTTGTTCAAAGCGCTACTGAACAAACGCCAACAACAAGTCACAGATGGCTGGCACAGCAGTATTTTGTCATCAAACAAGGTTGTTGAAGTAACAGCAGAGCATACCAAGATGTTAGAAGGTGAGTGTTTTGAGAGAATTGTGGAGACTTTGAGAGACGAGTTGAGTACATGAAGCTCATTGCAATTTTCTATATTTTCACAAAATGCATACAGTATAGAGTTGCAGTCGAAGGTTTGCTTTATCGTCAGATGACATATCTACAAATAAGTGGCTTGGTCAGGAGTGTAAAAACACCTAACAAGCTGCTCAAATGGACGTTAAACAGTTGGCTCGCGTTCGTTCCACACACATTTTAGCCAACTATTTCTCGCCGCTTAGCAGGGCGTTATACGAACTCGGGATATGTCGTGAATTTCAAATTTTCGTTAAATAAGTACATTAATCTTTCTGAAAAATGGCTTACAAAAATTGTATTGGTGTGGTGTTTAGCTTCACTCTTAATAGGTCTGTTCACTTTAGATGATTTAGCTTTAGTCATTGCAGTCCCGTTGATGACAGTTTTTATGTATTTTGCAGGGATGGCAATGCTTATGGCTATAATTGGATTCCAACGTGTAAACCCTTTTAACTCTACTAAATCCAAATTCATCGATTATGCCATTATATTTTTCTGGGTTGGTGGGATTTTCGGGTTTATGAACTTTCTAACTATAGGTATATTTCAATCAAGTGATATAGAAAATTCTAGGTATTTTTTCATTGTAGCTTCTGTTTTTCCTTTGGGTTCGTCATTAGGCGCAGCAAAACAATGGAAAAAGAGTTCAGCTAATGAGTAAAACAAGTTGAGGGGTCGAGTTGAGGGGTCGTCGAGTTGAGGGGTCGGGTTATGATTCCAACAACCAAAATCGGTCCTTAAGCTTTAAGCCTTAAAGTAAAAAAGAAGTAAAAAAGGGGTCAAGTTACTTGCTTCACAATACTATCGTAAAACTAAGGTTTTCACGGTTTAATCAATTCATTAGCTCCTGCTTGCTGCCTAATTTTGTGGTTAATAGTGCTTGGATAAAATAGTATTGTGAAGCAAGCGACTTGACCCCTTTTTTATTTGACCCCTTTTTAATTAGTCGCGATATCTGTAGTTGCATGGTGCTATCCAAGCTCAAAAAAAATGTTTCCGCAGAAACTTTTAACCCCAGGCTCTTCCACCCGGAAGAGCTATTGCCATCCAGCCCATTCAAATATCAAAATCACATATAAATCGCTGTATTAGAACGTTTTATTCTTACATTTCCGTCTCAGAAAATGGCCATTCAGCCTAATTTTACTATAATTATGTACAGTGGTTAATATTCATCTATTGAAATAAGGCGCACCATTATGGACCTAAATAAACCCAGTAT
>JABSOG010000104.1 GCA_013216025.1 Algicola sp.
TTAGAACAACGCAGGAGCAGTTGTCGAGCAAATTAAGGTCAGGGACAGGCAAGCTGTCCGCGAACCTTAATTAGCACTGACCCCGGCTGGTGCTGACTGGTAGAAAAAGCAGTGAAGTGCCAGTCACTTCCCAACGTGTTACATCCAATTTACCAGTCACAACCGAACGGGGTCAGTGCAAAATAAGTTCTGTGGACAGCTTGTCTGTCCCTGCATTTTTTTTGCTTTGACCCCCATGCGGAGCCTCCGTTCCTCCAGCCCCTTTCGAAGCCTCACCATTTTTGCTTTGACCCCATTGCTAGCCTCCGTTCCTCCAGCCCTCAACGAAACCCCAAAGTCCCCACTCCAGCCAAAAAGCTTGAATTATAGTTCGTTCCTGCATATTTTGTAACCTCCTAGTCACAATTGACACATCTGCAGCCCTTGATTTTAAAGGATTTGTAACAAAAATGAATAAAAACGAAATAAACTTGTTAACAATTACGCAAAGGTCACCTATACTGAATTCGAACCCCCCAAAACAAAACATGATATAAAAAACCCTCACAGGAGAACAATATGAATTTACGAGCGACCTTAGTAACAGCTTCGCTAGTATTTGCTTCCACCGTGGTAACGACAACTTTTGCGCCTGATGTTGCAGCGCAAGATAACCAAAAAACTTGGCATGTTTCACCCAAAAAAGGCAGTAAAGTCAACCCTATTCCAGCCACCAAACAATCTGTGCGTCGCGGTCACGTAGTGTTTGTTTTTAACGCTTGTGATCAATGCCATGGTCCTGACGGTTTTGCGCCGAATGCCTCAAATGCGCCGGACTTAAATTCAGCAGAAATATGGAACCAGACAGATGGTGCGATTTTCTCGAAAATCAAGTCTCGCCGACATAGTATGCCCGGTGCCAGAAAAATGCGTAAAGCTGACGTTTGGCATTTGACCAACTTCTTGCGTAGCGAGTACGATGTTGAGTTCGACGATGAGAATGAGAACGACGACGATTAAATCAATCGTTTATCTACTGCGGATAGTTTGCCACTGTCCGTAGCAGGTGAAAGAACAGTGACGCTTTTGCGTCAATGTTCTCTCTTATTCGATATCGAGTGGATCAGGAGAAAGGATAATCCCGGTATTGTCCGCATAAAGGTGGTCTTCGGGTAAAAAGGTTACGCCACCAAAGTTAACTGGCACTTCAGTTTCACCATGCCCCAAATCATCGCTACCGACCGGAATAGAGGCAAGGGCCTGAACACCGATGTCGGCGTCTTCTATGCTGTCTACGTCCCTGATCGCACCAAAACAGACAATACCTTCCCAATTTTGTTCTACGGCTATCTGAATCAAGCGGGCGTCGAGCAGTGCTCGGCGAATTGAACCACCGCCATCTATCAATAAAACCTTGCCGGTGCCATCAGTTAATAGCTGCTCGTGGATGAGTTGATTATCTTCAAAACACTTGATCGTGCTGACCATGCCACCGAAGGAACTGCGACCACCATAATTGACGAATATCGGTTCGACAACATCGACCTGGTTGGCATAAATATCACACAGTTCAGAAGTATTGTATTCCATTAAAGTCGCCTTTTTGAGTGGTTTTTGTGTTGAATATCAAGGATAAGTAATTAGATTCAGTATAACCCGCTGTTGCGGGTTCTCAAGTAAAACCTGTTTTGCCTAACGGGTTTTTTATTATCCCAGACGTATCGGGATAATCGCATCTCTATGGGCCTTGGCAGTCTTGAGACGGTCAAGGTAATCTTGCCATAACCTGGGCTGGTTTTGGCGTAAGTGCTCTAGGTAGGTCCAACTGAACAGACCAGTGTTGTGCCCATCGTCAAAAGTGATCTTGATGGCGTAATTGCCAACGGGTTCGATATTGCTGATAGCCACGTCTTTTTTATTGGTGACCAATACGGCTTGCTCGGGTGAATGTCCGGTAACCTCGGCACTGGGTGAGTGAACCCGTAATAACTCGGCACTGAAACTGGCCTGTTCCCCATGACCAAAAACAACCTCTAATTGACGTTGTTTCTTGTGGTATTTGATGGCTTTGATGGTAATAGACATATCACGATTCACATTTTTCAAGGGTTTAATAAAGCGTTAAAAAAGGCCGGAATAACCGGCTATCACCCAAGTGACCTCAAAATGTGGATTCAGTGGGAGTTATAAACGTTTTAGGCAAGGTAAATATCTGCTGGTTTAGTCATCTAAATCAAAGTTATTTAACGCCGAATAAAACGTTTATAAACCCACCCGGAGGGAGCTTCTGAGCGCTTTCACTTCATCGTTCCATTGGTTTGAAAGGAAATGACTCTTCCAGCGCCAATGCGTCTTGAATTGAAACCGCTCAGAAGCTCTGAATTCCGCATTTCGAGGTCATTTGGGTATCTTTACATTCAAAGGAGGTCACTTTACAAAATAAAGCGGCTCAAGTCTTCATTATCAACCAGCGACTCAAGGTGCGAGTTGACGTAGTCGGTGTTGATCTCGATTGTTTGGCCCGACATATCAGAGGCACTGTATGAGATCTCCTCAATCAGTTTTTCCATCACTGTATGCAGGCGGCGGGCACCGATATTCTCGGTTTTTTCATTGACTCGCCAAGCGGCATTGGCAATACGCTTGATACCGTTCTCGCTAAACTTAATTTCAACGCCTTCAGTACCCATTAGCGCGAAATATTGCTCAGTTAACGAAGCATAAGGTTCAACCAGTATACGCTCAAAATCTTTTGCGGTGAGGGCTTCGAGTTCTACCCTGATTGGCAAACGACCCTGCAACTCGGGGATGAGGTCCGAAGGTTTGGTCATTTGGAACGCGCCAGAGGCAATAAACAACATATGGTCGGTTTTGACAATGCCGTGTTTGGTGGTGATGGTGCTGCCTTCTACCAAAGGCAACAAGTCACGTTGTACGCCTTCACGAGAAACGTCTGGGCCACTGGTATCTCCGCGTTTGCAGATTTTGTCGATTTCGTCGATAAACACAATGCCATTTTGTTCGGCGGCGTAAATCGCTTTGTCTTTGATGTCTTCAGGGTTGATCAGTTTGGCGGCTTCTTCTTCAACGGCCAGTTTAAAAGCTTCTTTAACCGTTACTTTGCGGCTCTTGCGTTTTTCGCCCGAGAGGTTTTGGAACATGCCTTGTAACTGCGACGTCATTTCTTCCATGCCTGGAGGCGCCATGATCTCAACGCCAATTTGTTGCTGGGCCAAATCGATTTCGATTTCTTTGTCGTTTAGGTCGCCTTCACGCAGTTTCTTGCGGAAAACTTGACGGGTATGGCCGTCTTCGGCTGCTTCATCTTCGCCATAAACATTTTTTGGCTTGGGCAACAGGCAATCAAGAATACGCTCTTCAGCGGCTTCTTCGGCGTGAACACGCACTTTTGCCGTTTCTTGCTCGCGAGTCATTTTGACCGCAACATCAACCAAATCCCGAATAATGGTTTCCACTTCTTTGCCGACATAACCGACTTCGGTAAATTTGGTGGCTTCTACCTTGATAAAGGGCGCGTTGGCCAAACTGGCCAGACGACGGGCGATTTCGGTTTTACCGAAACCGGTGGGGCCTATCATCAAAATGTTTTTTGGCGTGACTTCAGTGCGCAGCGCTTCGTCGAGTTGCATACGACGCCAGCGGTTTCTCAGTGCAATAGCAACGGCTCTTTTGGCTTTGTCTTGGCCGATAATATGGCTGTCGAGTTCACAGACGATTTCTCTTGGGGTCATTTGGGACATGCTTGAGTCCTATAATTCTTCAATGGTTTGATTGTGATTGGTGAAAACGCACACATCGGCAGCGATGGTCAGGCTTTTTTCGACAATTTCACGGGCATCTAATTCGGTGTTTTCGAGCAGCGCTTTGGCTGCCGACTGGGCAAACGGGCCACCGCTACCGATGGCAATCAAGTCGCCTTCTGGCTGAATGACATCGCCGTTACCGGTGATGATCAAAGACGCAGTATGGTCGGCTACGGCCAACAAGGCTTCGAGTTTACGCAACATTCGGTCGGTACGCCAGTCTTTGGCTAACTCTACCGCCGCGCGGGTCAAGTGGCCCTGATGTTGCTCAAGTTTGCTTTCAAATCGTTCAAACAGGGTAAACGCATCTGCGGTACCACCGGCAAAACCGGCGATCACTTTGTCATGATACAAACGACGGACTTTTTTCGCGTTTCCTTTCATCACTGTGTTACCCAGTGAAACTTGGCCGTCACCACCGATCACCACTTTGTCGCCTCTGCGCACTGATACAATCGTAGTCAATTTAATTCCTTAGAAGATGATGTGTTTAAAGGCTAAATGCGGCCATTGAGCTAAGTTTTCAAGTCCATAACCAAATTTTACAACCGTTTATCTTGTGTTTGCTTAACTTGTGTCTGGCACGCTGGGCATCACGGTTCATCTCGTAGGGACCCAGCTGTACCCGATGGCGTTCACCACCACTGCTACTTATGGTGGTCTTGATGCGTGATTCGAAACCCAAAAATGCCAGTTGCGCCTTGAACGCTTCGGCTCGACGACTATCGCGAAAGGTCGCACATTGCATCAAAAACGGGCCTTTTTTCTCGACTTTGGTGACTGCAACATCGACGGTTTTGTTTTTCAGCTCGTCAATATATTGCCACTCTTCTTTTTCTGGTGGTGGCGGTACATCTGGTTGTTCGGTAACGGCTTTAGCGATAGCTTGAAGCGGCTGGCGCTTGGGCGTGTCTTTAACAGGGGCCGGGGTCGTTTTGGCGGTGTCTGTTGCTGTGCTTCCTGCTGTATAAGCTGTGGTGTCAGCTGCACCGTTGATGCTCCACAAAAAATAGATGAATCCACTTAATACCACCACGGCAAATGTCATTGCCGCTAAGGGCAACGATTTGGCTTGTGGCGCCTCATTTTTGCTGGGCTTCACGGCTTTTGCTGCCTTGGGTTTGTTGGGCTTGCCCCGTTTATTCGCTTTGGGGTTGCCGCGTTTGATGTAATCCTTGTGCGCCATGACTTACCTTGGAGAAGTTACTTTGGAGAAAATAAAGAACCCGGCATTGTATACCAACCGGCAGTTTTTTTCTCGCCTTAATTCATGTCCATTGGGTCAATATCCAGACTCCAGCGCACTTTATGAGACAGTTTGAGTTTTTCAATCTGCGGCAACAACAATTTGAGAATGCTTTGCAGCATCCCCTTTTTGCCACTTTGCACTAACAGTTGATAGCGGTAGTTACCGGCCTTTTTCTCCATTGGCGCAGGTAAGGGTCCCAAAAGTTCAATGTGCGGTTGGTAGGGCGAAAGTAAATCCCTGACCTGCGCCAAAAAATCGCGGGGTAGAGCGGGGTAGGGGGCGTGACTTCTCAACATTAATTGGCTGACAAAAGGTGGCAATATGGCATCGTTTCGCTCTTTTAATAGATAGCGAGAAAAATGGCCGTAACCATTGTTGATTAAATCCTGTAGTAAAGGGTGACCAGGAAAATGGGTTTGCAGGGCAATCTCACCCGCTTGGCTGCCACGACCGGCGCGACCAGAAACCTGAATCAACAGCTGGGCCAATTTTTCGGATGCTCGAAAATCACCGCTGAACAAAGCCCCGTCGACATCTAATATGGCGACCAATGTGACGTTGGGAAAATGGTGTCCTTTGGCAATCATCTGGGTGCCAATGATAATGCGTCTGCCAGGCTGGTTGATTTCATCAACGGTCTTTTCAAAGCTGCCCTTGCGCCGAGTGCTGTCTCGGTCGAGTCGTGAGATGGTGATGTCAGGGAACAGTTCTGTCAGACGTTCTTCAAGTTGTTCGGTGCCTTGTCCGGCGCTTTGGACATTGGTGCTGCCACAGTCATGACATTGGTGGGGAATTCTCGATTGTGAGCCGCAGTGATGGCAAATCAGCTGATTATTCGCTTTGTGCAGCGTATAAAAGGCGCTGCACCGTTTACATTCACACATCCAACCGCATTCATGACACAAAATGGCTGGGGCATATCCGCGCCGGTTTAAAAACAGCATCACTTGATTGTGTTGTTTTAAATGGGCGTCGATACGTTGGATCATCGGTTGCGACATGCCGCTTTGTAAATGCAGTGCCTTGATGTCAATGACATTGTATTGGTGCTGATGGCCAGATATGCGACCAGACAGTGTAAAGCTGTGATAGCGTTTGTCTAGCGCATTTTTTAATGTTTCGAGCGATGGGGTGGCGGTCCCTAGCACAATGGGAATGTCTAACATGCGACTGCGATAAATCGCCATATCACGAGCGTTATAACGAAATGTGTCTTGTTGCTTAAACGAACTGTCGTGTTCTTCATCGATAACAATCAAACCCAAATCACGAAACGGTATAAATATTGAAGAGCGGGTGCCGATCACGATGGCCGATGTGCCTCGTCCGGCATTGAGCCAGGTATTGAAACGTTCGGTATTGTTTAGCGCCGAATGCCAGATGTCGATGCGAGTTTTAAAACGATTTTTGAAACGCGTCAGCGTTTGTGGCGTCAGGCCAATTTCGGGCACCAGCACCAGCACTTGCCGGTTTTTTTGCAACACCTCTTCTATATTTTGCAAATACACTTCGGTTTTACCACTGCCGGTCACCCCTTCGATTAGTGTTGGATAAAAGCGGTCGAGATGATTGTTGATAGCGGTGACGGCTATGGCTTGCTCGACATTGAGTTTCAGCGGTTTTTCGGCTGTGTCTTTGTTGGTTTCGCTGTAATCAAACGGTTTGAAATCGGGTTTGGTGGTGTCGATAAACTTTTTGTCGAGCATTGCTTTTATTGTGGCTGGGGCGATGCCGTGGGCTTTTACTTGCGATTTGTCGAGTTGGATATGGGTTTTGAACAACTTCAACGCCGTTTGCTGTTTGAGGGCTTTGTGCAATTGCGCCAGATCCCAATCAATACCTTTATTGGTGATTTGATAACAATCGGGAATGAGATCATCAATGGTTCGATTTTCGCGCAGTAGCGTAGGCAACGCTGATTGGTAGACATCGCCAATGGGGTGTTGATAATAGTCTGCTGCCCAGTTAAGCAATTGATATATGTGGTCGTCAAACACCGGGGTGGTGTCGATAAGGGCAATAATCGCTTTGATTTTGCTTTGGTCGTAGTCGACGCTCTCTTGTGGCCCACAAACAATGCCGATGCGCTGTTTGGTGCCAAAGGGCACAAGTACGCGCATACCGGGTTTAATGGCATCTATTTTTATGTCATCGGGCAGGGTGTAGTCAAAAAACCGGCGCAGGGGCACTGGTATGGCGACTTTTATTATATCCAAGAAACTTGTCAGGTGGTGATTGATGGGGGCATTCTAGCTGGATTTTGTGTTGAAGCATAGGTGGTGAGTGGACACACGTTAGTATTGAACGTTTATCATCAGTTTTATGTCAGGCAGAATAAAACCGTTGTACAACAGTAACCAATACTGTAGAATTCGCGACCCAAATTTACTGTTTATGTGTGTAGAGCACGTAGGCGAATAAAACAACACATGGTGTTGGTTCGTATCTTTACAGATTAAAGTAATGTTACGTAATCTATAGCGATGTGGCCTAAATTAATAAGGTTTTCCCAATGAAAAAAGATATCCATCCTAAGTACCAAGAGATGACTGCTTCGTGTTCATGTGGCAACGTAATCACAACTCGTTCTACAGTATGTAAAGACATCAGCTTGGACGTATGTTCAGCATGTCACCCGTTCTATACTGGCAAACAGAAAATGATTGATTCAGGCGGCCGTGTTGACAAGTTCAACAAACGTTTCGGCGCTTTGGGTAGCAAGAAGTAATTATTTTTACTTGCTGGCTTCGCCCACGCAATTAAAAATAGCGGTCAACGAGTTGACCGAAAAGAAAAAGGCACCTTCGGGTGCCTTTTCTGTATTTGGAAGAACATTGCTACCAGTCTTCTCCAGCCGGGGTCAGTGCTAATTAAGGTTCGTGGACGGCTTGCCTGTCCCTGACCTTAATTTGCTTTGACCCCATTGCCATGCCTCCGTTCCTCCAGCCCACAACGAAGCCAATCACCTTCTAAACTGCACAAAAATTCACTCCTTTGCGCCCCAGCTGCATAAAACCCGCAAATTTTTGCAAAACCATAATTGTCCTCCTACACTCGTCCTATACCTTATAAAGAGGCCCATCATTTAGCCTTTGTGATCCCACCACAATACAGGTTATGTCTTAGAACAATCGGGCATAATCAAAGCTTGTTAAAACGTGCTTAGGCCCTTGAATTTACGAAAAAAAAGCGTATGTTGTGGGGGATACACAATCCACCTGCTAGAGGAAATAGACCCGCTCATGACCGTCCTTAAAGAAGAAGCTTTAAAATATCACGAATATCCCATTCCCGGAAAAATTTGTGTCGGTTTAACTAAATCAGCCGAAACCGTTCAGGACCTGGCGCTTGCTTATAGTCCGGGCGTTGCAGAGCCAGTGCGTGAAATCGCCAAAGATCCGGCTAATGCCTATCGATATACCGGTAAAGGAAATTCTGTTGCGGTCATTTCAAATGGTACTGCGATCTTGGGTCTTGGTAACCTCGGTCCACTGGCCTCTAAGCCCGTGATGGAAGGCAAAGCCTTATTGTTCAAACGCTTTGCCAATATTGATTCGTTTGATATTGAAGTCAAACACAAGACCACCGAAGATTTTATCAATACAGTGGCCAATATTGCCGATACGTTTGGCGGTATTAACCTCGAAGATATCAAGGCCCCAGAATGTTTTGAAATCGAACGGCGTTTGATTGAAATGTGTGACGTGCCGATTTTTCATGATGATCAGCATGGTACTGCTATTGTGACCAGTGCGGGTTTGATCAATGCATTGGAGATCCAGAACAAGAAAATTGAAAGCGCTAAGATCGTTTGTCTCGGAGCCGGTGCGGCAGCCATCTCTTGTATGGAATTGCTGATTAAGTGTGGTGCTCAGCGTGAGCAAATTTACATGCTCGACCGCAACGGCATTGTGCACACCCGTCGTGATGATTTGAACGAATATAAAAAACTGTTTGCCAACAATACCGACAAACGTACGCTCAAAGATGCGATTTGTGGTGCCGATGTGTTTGTTGGGGTGTCGGGCCCTGATTTGCTCAGCCCTGAAGAATTGAAGTTGATGGCACCTAATCCTGTGGTCTTTGCTTGTTCAAATCCGGATCCAGAGATCACCCCCGAATTGGCGCATGAATGTCGTGATGACATCATTATGGCAACCGGTCGTTCTGATTATCCCAATCAGGTTAATAATGTATTGTGCTTCCCGTTTATTTTCAGGGGGGCTTTGGATGTCAGAGCATCAGCCATCAATGACGAAATGAAAATTGCGGCAGTCAAGGCGATTGCTGAATTGGCGAGGGAGCCAGTGCACGAGGCGGTTTTAAAAGCCTGTGGTTGTGATTCCTTGACCTTTGGTAAGGATTACATTATTCCCAAACCAATGGACCCACGCTTGTTGACCCGTGTATCCAAGGCGGTTGCGCAAGCGGCTGTTGATTCTGGTGTGGCTGGAATTCCGATGCCTGAGAATTATATGGAGTAATAAAGCCTAACTGCAACTAAAAACGCACTCTTGTCTTTGACAAAAGTGCGTTTTTGTTTGCTCGGCGCACAAGCCATTTGGCCATCGCGTTGAACCGGACTTTTCGGCGGGTGATTTCACACACATGGATGTGTGAGAAGGTGAAATTGCAGGAGCACAATTTCTTTATCCCCGCATTTTTAATCTTCGCAGATAATCGGAATGGGTTTACCCATATCAATCAAAATCTGCCTGACAGACGCAGGGATCTGCTCAGGGTTGGTTTTGGCCAAATCATTGTCATCGGGCAGTGGTTGACCGGTAAAAGCATGCAAAAATGCTTCACACAACAATTCGCTGTTGGTGGCGTGACGCAAATTGTTTACCTGCCTTCGCGTACGTTCATCGGTTAAAACCTTTAATACCGTCATCGGCACCGATACTGTGATTTTTTTTACTTGTTCGGTTTTTTTGCCGTGTTCAGCATAAGGGTGAATGTACTCACCATTGAACTCTGTCATTACCAATACCTTGTTTTAAATCTCTAATGTTGGGGATTCTAGCGTTTATTGCGGTTAAATAAAATGGTGTCATCCTAAAAAATTTCCTCTTCATCGCTGACTTTGCCTTCACCATCATTGTCGAACACCACCGGAACCGCCTCACCTGTGGCGTATTCGCGTGGCTGGGTGCCGCGTATGAAATACTCAAAACGGGAGCTGAAATCGTTTTTGGTGGCCAGCAGCCCGGTTTTCTCGTCAATTCTGACTGACACAATGTCTTGTGGTATCAGTGGGGGTTTTTCTTGTACGTCTTGTAACGCTATGTCCATATAGGCCATCCATGCTGGTAGTGCGGTCAGTGCACCGGCTTCACCGCCTGAGGCCGAGCGTCCTAGGGTGCGTGAGGGGTTATCAAAACCAACCCACGAAGTGACCATTAATTGGCTGTTGAAACCAGAAAACCAAGTATCCCGAGAATCATTGGTGGTGCCGGTTTTGCCCGACAGGTCATGGCGCTTGAATTTTCTGGCTCGCCATCCGGTGCCTAACCAACCGGTTTTATTTCTCCAACTACCGCCACCCCAAATGGTGCTGGTCATAGCTTGGGATATCAAAAAGGCATTTTGGCTGCTGATCACCTGTGGAGCGCGAATGATTTCGGGTTGGTCGTCGACAGCCAATTCACCTGCGTAGTTGTCACTAGGGCGCGAACCGACAGCGTTTGATTCACGTTCAACGCAAACGGGGCAAGCGATTGCCGGTTGTGCTTGAAAGATGGTCTTGCCGTTGGCGTCTTCAATGCGGTTGATAATATAGGGTTTAATCAAAAAACCACCGTTGGCAAATGTGGCGATGCCCGCAGCGACCTGTAACGGTGTCAGCGATGCTGAGCCCAGTGCCAAGGAGTCATTTGGCGGTAAATCGGTTCGACTGATACCAAACTTTTCGATGTGGTCAATCGCGTTGTTTATGCCAATGCCCTTGAGTAAGCGCACTGAAACCACGTTTTTTGACTTGGCCAAGGCCACCCGGATGCGAGTCGGTCCATCATAAACCGGTGGCGAGTTTTTGGGGCGCCATGCTACGCCGAGGTTTTTGTCCCACTGGTGAATGGGGGCATCATTAATAAGGCTCGCTAAGGTATGACCATTTTCAAGTGCGGCAGAATAAATGAAAGGTTTAATATTTGAACCCACCTGCCTTTTGGCCTGGGTCGCACGGTTGTATTGACTGAGGGTATAACTGTAACCACCCACCAGTGACTTGATGGCACCATCAGTTGGGTTTAAGGCAACAAGGGCACCACTGGGCGCGGGAACTTGTGCCAGTCTATACGGGCCATCAACGGTAGGTCGGACCCAAATTTGTGCGCCAGCGGTAAAAATATCGGTCACTATTTTTGGCCGTCTGCCGGTTTTGCGATCATTAATGAAAGGTTTGGCCCATTTCATATTTTGCCAGGTTAACGATACTACAGAATCACTTTTAAGTTGCACCTGAGCGGCTTTTTCTTCGGTGCTGATGACCACGGCTGGGACTAATTCACCATAGGTGGTGATATGGCTTAAATGCTCACTGATTTTGGTTTTCGACCAAATGGGTGCAAGCTGTGCAGTCTCTGTGTTTTTATCTGTGTTGTTATTTAGGCCAATACTGGTGTTTTCTTCTTCTACGAGTGGCGTCCACAGATATTGCTTTGGTCCACGATAACCATGGCGTTCGTCATAAGTGTGCAAGTTGTTAATGATTGCCTGCTGCGCAGCGAACTGCAATTTGGCGGGCACTGTGGTGTAAACTTGATAGCCTTTGGTATAAGCGGCTTCTTGACCGAAGCGTTCGATCATTTCCTTGTTGACCAAAGAAGCCACGTACGGGGCTGAGGCTGTGATGTTGGCACCGTGTTTTTTTGCGGTCACGGGGGCCATTTTGGCTTCATGATATTGTGCTTTAGTGATGTGTCCCATCGTCAACATTCGTCCAAGAACCACACCTCGGCGTGCAACAGCACGCTTTGGCCTGCTGATAGGATTCATGGTTGATGGTGCTTTGGGCAATCCTGCAATGGTGGCTATTTCGGCCAGCGAAAGCTGTTCTAGGGGTTTGCCGTAATACACCTGGGCGGCTGCACCCACGCCAAATGCGCGGTGGCCAAGTTCAATTTTGTTTAAATAAAGGGTGAGAATTTCGTCTTTGGTTAATACGCTTTCAATGTGCAGGGCAATAAACAGCTCTTTGATTTTGCGACTGAAAGTTCGTTCGCGGGTTAAGAAGAAGTTTCGCGCCACTTGCATGGTGATGGTACTGGCCCCTTGTGTGCGTGAGCCGGTTAAGATCATATTGGTGGCGGCGCGCAAGATACCAATTAGATCAATGCCCGGATGCTTGTAAAAGCGGCTGTCTTCGGTGTCGAGCACGGCATCAATCAGCGTTTGAGGGATTTGGTCAAGGGCCAGTGGGATCCGCCGCTTTTCGCCGTATTGCGAGATAAGCAAACCTTCGTTGGTGTATATTTTCATCGGGATTTGTAACTGAACATCTTTGAGTGTTTCTACACTGGGCAAATCAGAGCGTAAATAAGCGTAGGTTACTGCCACTGTCAAAATGCCCAACAGGGTCAGCGATAAAAATAATTTTAACAGTTTGTTGATAATATGCACACAAAAACCTAACAAAAATCATGGGAAATGAAGGATAACCATGATTATACCGCTATTTATCGCCGATTAGACTTTTTATTCACAGAAAAAAGCACTAATCTTTACTAAATATATAATAAAAATAATGTTGTTGCGTAATATCCTATGCTAGAGCGATTATTTAAAAAACAAATACCCTTAATGCTGGGGATCGATATCGGATCTCACGCGATCAAGGCCGTGTTGCTTTCTCAACAAAATGAGGGATACCGGTTGGATGCTTACGCCATCGAACCGCTGCCCAAAGGTGCGGTTGCGGAAAGAGAAATACAAGATATGGAAACCGTGGCTCGGGTGATCAGCAAAATACGAAAAAAAATCCCCAAGAGCGTTTCTCATGCGGTAGCCGCTGTTTCGGGCAATACGGTGATCTCAAAAGTGATCTACATGGACGTCACTTTGTCTGATGATGACTTGGAAGGCCAAATTGAAATTGAAGCCGACAGTCTTATTCCTTATCCACTAAACGAAGTCAGCCTCGATTTTGAAAAGCTTGATGTTAACGATGTTGACCCGTCCAAAGTGAATGTATTGCTCAGTGCCGCCAGAACCGAAAGCATTGAAACCCGGATGGAAACCATCGAAAGTGGTGGGTTCGAGGTCAAGGTTATTGATGTTGAAAGTTATGCCTTAAGCCGGGCCTGCGCTTTGTGTTTAAGTCAGTTGCCCGAGGAAGAGCACGACAAGGTGATTGGTATGATTGACGTGGGTGCCAGCATGACCTTGTTCAGCGTGGTCGAACAAAATGAGAACATTTATACTCGGGATCAGATGTTTGGCGGCGACCAATATACCCAATCCATAGTGTCTTATTATAACAAAAGCTTTGATGAGGCCGAGATGGCCAAAGTGTCTGGGGACATGCCGCCCAATTATACCTTCGAGGTATTGGCCCCGTTTCAAACAACGCTATTGCAGCAGGTTAGGCGCTCAATTCAGATGTTTTTGACCACCAGTGGCAAAGAAAACATCGACAACATTATTATCTCAGGCGGCTCGTCACTGATCGAAGGGATTGACCAATTGCTGATCGAAGAGCTTGGTATCCATGCGGTGGTGGCTAATCCATTTATTGATATGCAGATCAGCGACAAAATTGACCCTGAAATGCTGGCTAAGCAACAGTCCCAACTGATGGTTGCCACCGGCTTGGCACTAAGGAGTTTCTCTACATGGCATATATAAACTTGCTCCCTTGGCGGGAAGCAGCAAGAAAAGCCAAACAAAAAGAGTTTCTCACCATACTGGCAACCGTGTGTGTGTTGTCGTTTGCCCTGATGTTTGGCGTTAGCATGGTATTTGGCGAAAAAGTCGCGGGACAGCTTAAACGAAATGCTTACATTGATGCCGAGATTAAAGTCCTCGATGCCAGAATCGCTGAAATTAAAAAGCTTGAAGAATCAAGAACCAATCTGCAACAACGCATGGCCTTGATTGAACAATTACAAAGCAGCCGTAACCTCGGCACCCAGGTGTTTGGCGAAGTGGCCAAAACAGTGCCTGCTGGCATATATCTTACTGAATTGGAGAAAAAGCAGACCTCGGTGCTTATCATCGGCAAGAGTGAGTCAAATAACCGACTGTCATACATGATAAGACAGATTGAAGATTCACCCTTGTTGCAATTTGTCAATTTACAGTCGATCACCGCAGGCAAGGGCGCGACCCAAATTTTGAGTGATTTTACCATGCAATTAAGTGTTGACGGTTTTACCCAGGCAGAAAGTAAGGGCGAAAAACCATGAAATTTGATTTTGATTTGTCCGAACTTGATATTAATAATCTTGATTTTGAGAACGTTGGTGGCTGGCCGAAACCCGTTAAGATTATCAGCTGTGTGTTGGCTGCAATCATTGTTTTTGGTGCCACTTACTATTTCTTTGTCGCCGACAAAATCACCACTTTAAGCACGGCATCAAACGAGGAAAAAACACTTAGAAGTACTTATCGGATAAAATATGCTGCTGCGGTTAACCTGGAACTGTACCGTCAGCAGATGATTGATATGGAGGAGCTGTTTGCTACTTTGCTCAAACGCCTGCCATCGTCCCATGAAACACCGGGATTAATTGATGATATTACCTATGTGGGCACGTCCAGCGGATTGACGTTTTTGGGTATAAACTGGTTACCTGAGATCACCAAACAGTTTTATACCGAGTTGCCCATCACCATTGAAGTGGTGGGTAAATACCATGAGTTTGGCGATTTTGTTGCCAAAGTTGCTGAGTTGCCCCGGATTGTTACACTGCATAATTTTAAAATAAAGCAGTTGGGTGATGGTCGTCTCAATTTGAATATAGTGGCAAAGACTTACCGCTATCAAAGCGAAGAAGTCGATAGTTCGGAGGCAACACCATGAAGCGTTTGCTGATGATCACGCTAAGTGCTGCGCTGCTCGGCGGCTGTTTTGATGATTTGACCGACATCAAGGCTTACATGAAAAAGGTGGAAGTTGAAACTCCTCCGGGCATTTCTCCAATTCCCGAGGTTAAAGAATTTGCCCATGTAAAATACGCCGGTGTGACAATGCGCAGCCCGTTTGCCAAGCCAAAAGCGGAAGCAATACAAGATAAACTGGCCCTAATGCAAGATTGTTTGCAGCCAGACAGACAAAGACAAAAAGAGCCGTTGGAAAAATATGCCCTGACAAACCTCAAGATGAAAGGCACTATGGGTTACGAAAAAGATCCCTGGGCATTGGTCGAAGCGGCATCAGATGGTTCGTTGCACCGGGTATCTATAGGCAATTTTATGGGGTTATTTCATGGCCGAATTACAGCCGTGTTAGATGATCAGGTGCAATTACTCGAACTGGTACCAGACGGTACAGGTTGCTGGAAAGAAAGGGAAACCATGGTAAATATGAGTGAATCAGAAAACGGTCAAGGGGGAT
Source organism: Algicola sp. (assembly GCA_013216025.1). Classification (GTDB taxonomy): domain Bacteria; phylum Pseudomonadota; class Gammaproteobacteria; order Enterobacterales; family Alteromonadaceae; genus JABSOG01. Next base: position 15,611 of record JABSOG010000104.1, read on the forward strand.
AGATAGTGTTCACCTACAAGCGAGTAAGAATAACGTATCTTGACTGTGCAAACGCGGCAAAATGGATGACAATCATATGTTGAGTAAAATCATGACAATTAAATTCAAAGCGGCACTGCTGTTGCTGAGCCTGTTCGCATCGATGGCTCAGGCGGTACCGCTGTTATATGACATTCGTTACAATCCGCTGCTCTCTGGTGAAATTGAATTCGAATTTGTG
>JABSOG010001049.1 GCA_013216025.1 Algicola sp.
AATTATCAATGCCCATACACTGGTCTCCCAGCAGACCCAAAAATATGGGGAAAATAATGTGATTGGTTATGCTACAACCAGTATGTTGATCTACACCACTGAAACGCTGCTCGATAAACCTGGTGGATTTCTGTCCAATGATGTGATGCCACCGGGGGTTATGATGGACAATATACCTTCGTGGGAATTTGGTGCACTTGAAATGATCCGCGATATGGCGTTGGCGATGCGTGAAGATTTCAGCCGCTCACAATCACAATCAGTAGAAAATGCACAACTGAAAACCGCGCAACCGGCCTATAATATCGATCATCGTTCTTTGGTGATGCCAAGTGCCGAATCTGAATATCGAAAAGCCATCGAGGAGATGTATATCTACCGTCAACATTTGGCCGATACTAGCAAGAATGATGCGCAATTTTATGCTCGTGCCGACAATTTGGCAGATTGGTTGAAAAAGGCAGAAAAACGATTGGGCAGTATCAGTCAGCGTCTCAGTGCCAGTGTTGGGCAAACCCAGTTGAATACTGATATGGCAGGAGAGGCTGTGACTCAGCAATCTACAGCTACGCCGAGCAGTAAAATGCTTAAAACCAGTTGGTGGCAGCTCGATAATGTGTTTTATGAGGCTCGCGGTAGTTGCTGGGCGTTGCTGCATTTGTTAAAAGCCATAGAGCTGGATTTTAGTGGCATACTTGAGAAAAAGAATGCTACAGTTAGTTTACGACAGATTATCAGAGAGCTCGAAGCCACTCAGGCAACAGTCTGGAGTCCGATGGTGTTAAACGGCAGTGGTTTTGGCGTGTTGGCCAATCATTCATTAGTGATGGCCAGTTATGTTACTCGGGCCAATGCGGCCATTTCAGATTTACGTACTTTAATGGTTAATGGTTAAAGAACAAACCAAAAGCTGAAATAAGTACAGTTAAAGGATAACAAGGAATAAAAATATGAAAAAAATAACAACAACGGCGATTGTACTAGCCACCTGTTTAACTGCAACAAACGTTTGTGCGGATACTTTGCTGGGTGTCTTTGCTGGAGTACAAACTTGGAATATGAATTCCGAAGGTAGTTTTGGTCAGGTGAAAAATGGCGTGAGCAGTTCAGCAGCCTTTATTTTTGAAAAAGAGACTCAAAACAGCTATTACGTAGCATTAGAACATCCTATACCATTTATTCCTAATATAAAGATAAAGCACAACGAAATGGAAACCAAAGGTGATACCACGCTGACCGGGACTTTTGTCTTTGGCGATGATGCTTTTAGTGTGTCCTCTGAACTGGCCACTTCGGTTGATTTAACGAATACCGACTTTATCTTGTACTATGAAATTCTCGACAACGATTTGGTGACCATCGACATCGGCCTGAATGCTAAAAAAATTGAAGGCGTGCTCAGTGTAGTCGATAAAAACGATGCAGCTCACAATGCCACCGAAACGTTCACCGGTTATGTGCCGATGCTTTATGGTAATTTTGAGATCGGTTTACCGTTCACCGGTTTGGGCATATTCGCGGAAGGTAGCTTGTTATCTGTCGGGGATCATACTTTGTATGACTACGAAGCGGGTATCGGTTACACCTTTATTGATAACCTGGCCATCGATATGACCATTCGTTTGGGTTACCGTGCTGTCAAACTCGAAATACAGGATTTGGATGATGTTGATACCAACCTCGAATTTGACGGTGTTTTTCTCGGACTCGAAGCGCACTTCTAATTCATTACCAGAAATTCTTATAAAGGGACGATGTTTGGACATTGTCCCTTTGCTGTTTTTTTTATCTTGCTAAATTTTTATAGCCCTAGGAGCCTGTCCGAGAACTGGGCTCGCAACGAGGGAAAGCCGATTTGATCCTTTTTCGCGGTTTTTTAAGGCAAATAGTTTCACTATTTAACTTAAAAAAGCGAGGGGAATGGCCAAACTCGGATTTTTCGCAGTCGGGCTGCCGTTCTTGGGCAGGCTCCTAGTAGAAGGTCTTGATGAATAACAACATTATCAAACGGATACCCTTGCTGTTTTTGTTTGCTCCAACGCTTTTTGTGGGCATTGCGATAGTCGCTTTTCTTCAGTCTGAACAGCGGGCCGGATTTGAATCCCAGCTTAAAATCCATGCGCACCAAGTGTTATTCAGTATTGCCGACATTAGCGCTGTCCATCTGCGTCAAAACAGCATAGAACAACTCAAACAGGATTTGTGGACTTTTGCCGACCGCCGGAATCCGGCCATCGATAATATTGTAATTTTTGACAAAGAAGGCCAATTTGTGACGGCATTGGAGTCCAACAAAAAAATCAGCAACTTGACGATGCCTGGGTTGCCAGTTAAATCTTTTGGCCGCAACGACGATGTTTATCACGTTTATGGCCGAATTGGTGAGGTTCGAGGGGCTTTGATGCCACCAACTGATGCTTTATCTATTGGGTTTGTGCGGGTCAGTTTTAATGCCAACGCTGCCGGTTTGAACAATTCAGGCAATCTGTTGATAGTGGCAGGGATCACCTTGTTTGGTTTGCTTCTTGGGGTGTTTTTTTGGCACTTTCGATACACTCATTTTTACTATCAGCTTAATCGTACCCACGATTTTGTAGTCAATTTAAATAAAGGTTATAAACAGCTCAAATTGGCTGGGGATAGCGGATACCCGCAAATTGACCGTTTACAGCTGCAAATCAATGGTTTGGTCGATTTTTACGAAAAACGGCTCACCATGGGACAGTTCGAACTCAGTGCGATTGAACAGACATTGGGGGAAGCCCAGCAGGAGTTGACTCAAGCAATGG
>JABSOG010001050.1 GCA_013216025.1 Algicola sp.
GTCTGTCTAATACCTCCATCATGCTGTTGTAGGCATGGGCCATCCGTTGTACTTCTTTGGGGCCATCGACGTTAGCCCTTAGATGCTCACCGGTTTTTTCCGCATCCAACATCACCTGAGCCAAATTGAGCAACGGCTGAGTCAATTTTGACAAACCATAATTGATCAAAAAGGCAAAAATAAAGACCGCAATAACGCCTATCAACAAGGCATAAACGACGATGACCTGATTTGCCTGCCCCAGAGTATTTTTCGACATTTTAACGATACTATAACCGTGAACCAGATTCTCGGCCTGATCAATTGTTTCCGTGACATCGTCTTCGTCCTCTTCCTCACTGTCTTGCGGCAAATCTTCCAACTTGATTGGGGCGGCAAAAATCCAGAACGACTCACTCTCGTCGATCAATTGAGCCCCCTTGATTGCAACGACTGTATCCATATCAATGCTACCGGTAACCTCACCCTGCTCTATCAGAACTTCACCGCTTGGCAATAGTATTTTGGCAGCGATCACCTCAGGAAAGCGCTGCACTTGCTCGATGGCCTCTTTCGCATTCTCACCGCTGCCGGTCAGCACAGCTAAAATACTCTGTTCCGCCAGCCCCTGAGCAACCTGCTCACCATTACTGGTCATATAATTTTTCGCCAGCCCACTGACTAACCAAGCCGTCATTAATGAGGTGACTAATGAAAAGACAACCAATCCCACAGCGATAAACGCCAGCAATTGATTCCTAAAACTCGGTTGTGTTGGTATAAATGTTTGATGCTTAACCATGGCTATTCTTAATGAGTTGGAAAGGTTAAGTGGAATTGTCCTTTCTGCTTTGTCGTATACACTAATCCCAAGTGTGACGCGGTTCTTAAATTTACAGCCAGTTTGACTACTGTTGTGGTCTTCACCCCTGGCACGGTGGATTCTTTGTGCATGCCTTGCACCATTTTAACCAGCTGTGAACCGGTGACCAGATTATCTGGCAACAGAGAAAACAGCACGCCTCGCCTGACATAATCCAATCGACTAGAGAACACCACAAAGCGGCGTTCCCAAGCCGCGTTAAGCAACAGCGGTAAAGCATATTTGGGATCCGCAGACTTTTTGTCGTGCGGCAACCAAATGGCATCATTTTTCTTGACACTTTCTTTAATCAATTTGTTATACAGTATCATGGCAGCGGCACGGTCTTTTATCGGATAGGTCAGCATTTCTAGGCCATACCCGGCAGCGGATTTTTTGGCTAAATCGATTAGCCATTTATTACGTTTACTATAAACAACAAAAATTCGTTTCACTTTGGGTGATAGCGTTTTTAATTTGGCAAACATAACATCAGGATCGGCAATAGGGGTTATACCCGAAATCCCTTTGCTTCTGGAGGTTGAAGCACCGGATACCCAGGGGATTTTAGATTTGAACAAACGGCAGACTTTGCGTCCCCTACCACCCAGAGCGATAACCATATCAGGCTTTTTCTGCTCAATAGAGGCGGCGATAGCAGCCAAGGCTTTCCTATCAAGTTTTTTGGGGACTTCTATCAGGATAACCGAACCATCAAACTCTTGTTTGATGCCGTCAATAATTTGTTGGTAAACAGCGCCACTGGTCTTATTGGTTTTGGGATAAACGACAGCCAGCGTAGCAGCTCTTAACGGAGCAACTATAAAGATGAAAAATATCAGCAGTATCCTCTGAAACGTCTTATTCACCGATAAATAACCTTAATATATATCCCTCCCCAGGGTGTTGGCCACTGGCTTAACTAGTAACGAAAACTATACCATTATTCGTGATTTTGACGTAACCAAAAATTGGATTAATTTGCCCAAAGGACCAACCGGCTCCAAAACTGTTGCTATATTCAGCTCATAAAATAACTATAGCGGCATCATGCTAATATTTTACACTATTTTTAATCGTTTTGGCGCAAAAACAAAAAACGCAGGTTGAACCGTAAATAACTGATTCAACCTGCGTTTTTCTCGTTTCACAAAAAATTATAAGAGAAACTTCGGTGCGGTTTCACCGCAAGATTTGGCTAGAAATAATAAGAATTGGCCGCTTTTAGCAATTGTGCCGGTGTTTTGTTTTCCATCACACAAGAAACGATGTCTTTTTTGCTAAACGTATGGATTTTTTTCGTCTGTCTGTCATTGTTATTGCCATTCATATCGATAATAAAAGTCACATATTCATTCTTGGATAATTGTCTCAGACCTGCACCATAATCACACAAGGTTTCAGCGATGGCATTGTCAAGTTTGGCATAGTACTTTCTTTTAACCTTTGTGACCTTCTCTACCTGTTTACGTTTCTTATCTTTCAACGACTTTTCTTCTTTTTCAGCCCTAACACTGAGCTCTGATTCTTTGGCTTCGAGTTTGGCCATTTCACCGGCAAGCTCGGCCAAATCGTCTTTCAATTCTTTTTTACGTCTTTCGTCGGCATGACGCACTTCAAACTCCAAATCTCTTTGGCGACGGGCATAATTGCGGGTTTCGTACGCTAACTCCCGCTGCTCTTCGCGCAATCCCCTAGCGTGATCAGAGCGCTCTCTAAAGGCTTCCATCACATCTTCATACACTTCAGCAGCGTGCTCCACCTGCATCTCGATAAACTGCTCTTGGTTACCGCTGCTGATCACGATTGGCGCGATTGGCGGAATAGGTACCGTGCCGAGTGGTTAAGGCGTTAGCCTTGAAATCTAATGGGATATTCCCTCGCAGGTTCGAATCCTGTCACTGACGTAAGAATAACTGGCTTTATTCTTTT
>JABSOG010001051.1 GCA_013216025.1 Algicola sp.
AACAGAGCTGCTTGGTTGTTGCGTCCGTGACCAAACTTGGCTAGATACGATTGATAGCCAGGTAGATTATCAGCACGTTGTGCAGTGGCAAACGCTCTATCGTCTTTACGCGCGTTTTGCACCATGTGTATTTTTTCGATGGCTGCGGCGGCTTTGTCAATGTGGCGTCCATTCGACCAAACCCCAACATATTGTTCAATGGCTGCTTGCGAATTAACGGCCAGCGCTTTTTGCCAAGCAATATCATCTTTTTCGGCAGCAATAACAGCGAGCTTTCTGTCGATGCCTGAATGTGCCTTTTTGGCGTAGCGCCCATCTGGATGCGATGCCAGATAACTTTTGTAACTGGCCATATTGTCAACTCGCTTGGCCACCACAAAATCTTTGGCATCGCTGACATCGCCTGCATAAATCCCTTCGGGAAAGGCATTAAGATAAGCGTCAAAAGCGCTATTTTTACCTGAGTGAACCGCAATGGCCCACGCCCTATCATCTGCTGATTTTAAATGCGGACCGTCTGGATATTTTTGGGCGTATAATTTGTAATCTTTAATGCGGCTTCTGCCAATCGCTTTGCGCCATGCCAAATCTTCTTTGGATGCCAATGCTTGGTCGTTGTGTCGACCTGTGGGGAATGCACTTATATAGTCGTCATATCCGGCATCTGTTTGGCGCTTTTGGGCGATGGACCAAACAGCGTCATCTGCGGTATTGACATATTTTGAGTTGGGATAGCGTTTGGTATAGTCTTGATAATCTTCAATGCGGTGGCTAGTGAGCGCATCACGCCACAACCATTGTTCCTTTACCTCCAAGATTTGACCGATATGGATGCCCTTAGGCCAATCTTGCTGGTAATAGTCTAGTGCCGATGCTGATTGTGTAGACAGGGCTTGACGCCACGCATCGTCATCTTGTGCCATTCTCACCAATCGCTCTTCTTCTAATACTGCGGGTGTTTTATAGCTGGCCGGTGAAAAATGGCCATCCATTTGCACAAAATAAACATCGTCATCAAAGCTGTATAACACCTTGCCATTGTCTGTGCCTTGCAACTCAATTTCTAACCCCCGCGAAACACCGTGCAATGAAGTCACTTCGCCTGTGCCTCTTGCTACATACTCGCCAGTGTACTGACCTCGGGTAGTGCGTGTTAGGGTGACTTGTCCAAATCGGGTATTGAATTGGCCAGCGAAATCGGGCAACGGGGTGCGAAGGAATGTCCAAGCACCAAATTCGTCGTCGGCAAAAGTGACCTGAAACTGGCTTTTTGTTGACAGTGGCATACGAAAATGAAAGAAACGACCGTCAGCGCCAAAGTCGCCTTTAAGTGTCAATCCATCAACTGTCGCAGTTAACGGATACTCTCTGCCACCATAGATGATACTACCATGCAGCGCATTGGCTTGGGGTGACAAGACAAATTCAACCTGTTGCGGGCCATTTTTAACTGAATAAGCCCCGGCAAACCGGTCGAGGATGTCACCTTGTGCCCAGGCGCTACTTGATAAAAGCGTGCTCGACAAAATCATGGCTGATAAAAGCATTGTCACCAAAGACAACAGGGTTGGGTAATGGCTTCGTTTCACAGGGTTACTCCTTTGGTTGACCGCTCTTCATTTGCCTACAAAGCGCTCTTTATTTACAAAGAAAGCAATAGTCGTTCCAACTTACCCGGTGGTTTTTTGGCGCTTTTATTTTAGTTGTTCATAAGCCCATTCAATCCAGGGCATTAGTGTTTGTAAATCTTCAACTTCTACGGTACTACCACACCACAGTCTGAGTCCGGCGGGCGCATCACGATAGGCGCCAATGTCATAGGCTACACCTTCGCTGGCAAGCAGTTTGATCATTTCTTTGACTTTGTCTGCGGGTAAATCCAGCGTCAAACATACGCTGGTATTAGAGCGTTGGGCGGGTTCTTGCGCCAAAAAGTCAATCCAGTTGTGATCAGCAACAAAGCGCTCTACTACCGCCAAATTTTGTGTTGATTTTGCTATACAAGCAGCGGCACCACCGATGCTTTTAACCCAATCAAGCGCATCAAGATAATCAGCCACACACAACATTGAAGGGGTATTAATCGTAGCACCAGTGAAAATGCCTTCAATTAGTTTGCCGCCTTTGGTCATGCGAAATATCTTTGGCATCGGCCATGGTGGATTGTAAGACTCCAAGCGTTCTACCGCTTTGGGGCTTAATATCAACATTCCGTGAGCGCCTTCGCCGCCCAGAACTTTTTGCCAACTAAAGGTGATCACATCGAGCTTTTCCCAGGGCATGTCCATGGCAAATACCGCCGATGTGGCATCACAAAAAGTCAAGCCTGAACGCTGATCACTAATCCAGTCGCCATCAGGCACTTTAACGCCCGAGGTTGTGCCGTTCCAAGCAAAGACGATATCGTGATCGGGATTGGCGCGCGATAAATCAGGTAATTTTCCGTAATCGGCTTCATAGCTTTGCACGTTGTCGAGTTTTAATTGTTTGGTTATGTCGGTCAGCCAGCCCTTTGAGAAGGCTTCCCAGCTGAACACATCGACCGGGCGCTGGCCGAGCATCGACCACATGGCCATTTCCATAGCGCCAGTATCAGAGCCAGCCACTACGCCTACCCGGTACCCTTCGGGTAAGCCGAGTATTGTGGCGGTGTCTAAACAAGCGCTTTTTAAGGCTTTTTTTCCGATGTCAGATCGGTGGGAACGGCCCAACGTATCGAGCTTGAGTTGACTGACATCGTATCCGGGTCTTTTGCTGCAAGGACCAGATGA
>JABSOG010001052.1 GCA_013216025.1 Algicola sp.
TTCCCCCACCCCCAACCGCAGTATATAATCCACAACTGTTGTTTTTTCACCACACTAGCCAGATGAATATGCCGTGACTCATTCGCTGTTAATTCAAATATTTTAAATAAAAATCAATCAGTTATAAAAAATATCGCGTATTTTGTCCGGTTGGCACCCGGTTTGCTTTACCACTGGGCAACAGCAAACATCATCATCAGAGTATCGACAAGGACTTACAAATGAAAATGCAACGACTAATAACCGGTTTAATGGGGTCCGCCCTAATCGCCTTTCCCGGGGTTGCCTTCGCCGCCAATCAAACGCCCAATAACGAGATAACCAGTGGTGGCTCAGCGCTGGTCATCGACAACATTGTGTGTAAAGGCAACGACACCACCGATTGTGACTTTATCACCAAAAAATATTACCAAGCCAAAGGTGATGTACTCGACCCATCTGAAATAGCCGATGCCAAATTACGTTTGGGCACCTTAATCCAGTTCCGTGATGTCGATATTCACCTCGAAAAAGGCCACAAGCGTGACCATGTGATTGTGGTTTTTGATATTACCGAAGCGAGCAATATCCAGTGGGAAGTCGGTGCAGGTTTGCATCGAAGCAATCAAGATTCTAACTCAGCGCAATGTTATAAATCCTATTACAACACCGGTAATGTTTGCTTCGACCAAAGTGGACAATCCGACAGCCTTGGTTTGACAACAACCGTCACCGACTTTAACTTTTTAGGATCCGGCAAACGATTGTCCATCGGTATTACGGCAAGTAAATATGATAGTGAGACACAAGTCGATTACTTCGCGAGTAACGGCAGCCTCCCTGCAAACGCGCCACTGTCATACTCTGCTGACAATGACAGTCATGGTTACGGTTTCAATGTAACCTATTACGACCCGCACCTATTTGATTCAACCCACTATTACTTACGCAGTAATCTCGGTCGTTTTGGCAGCTCCAGCGATACCATCAACATCATAAACATGCCAGATAATCTGTCAGTCACCCGTGAGAGTCAAAGTCGGTCGCACTCATGGTCTTGGGGAGTTGAGACTGGTCGACGTTTTGCCAGTCATTCTTTTGTCGCATTAAATGTCAATAAGACATTTCCCGGCACAGCCTCTTTTACAGACGATAGCGACAACCAAACCGTCTCGATTGATCAACCCGACAGCACCAATATTGGCGTAAGCTACGGTTGGGATTCACAAAACGATACTTTATTTCCCACCCAAGGATCCTATTTTTCCACCAGCTACAACCACAGTAACAGCAACGGTAGTAGCGACGCCCTAAGCATGAATTACTTACAACATTTCAGTTGGCAAGATAAAACAGTGCTGTCTTTGGGCGGCGGAGTTTCAGCCAATCGCTTTGCCTATCGGGGTTTTGAAACCATACCCAGTACCCGCTCAGTTCACACCAGTTTGAAGGCACGTTTGACCAGCATCAATTCGATTGACCAAGCCAATGGCATTTACAGCGGCTGGCATGGCGAATTAAACCTCAGCAAAACCGATTATGAAAGTGCCCCTGATAATGATATTTCACTCAACCTTCAAGCCGGGTATACCTACCAAAGTGACAGTATGATTTACCGCTTTACCCTAGGATACAACACGCGGGAGAGCCTGTAGTGATTGGCCGGCGCATAAAAACCGCCTACGTGGCAGCGGTATTAATTTGTGGCAATATGGGGCAATCGGCACTGGCTTTAACCGTGTCGCCAACGCTCAGTGACGGTCGATTGTCAGTCACTGTTGGCGACATCAACTACCCCAAAACCGCATTAGACAAAGCCCTTAAAAGTGGCTTGCCTAACAACATCGGCCTGTGGTTAACCCTGACCCGAGACGACAAAGAGGTCCATGTGGCCCACCTTAATTATCAAATCACCTATGATTTGTGGGATGAGGTATATCAGGTGCAAACAACTAGTACCACCGGAGTTCAGTCTAGCCAAATGGTGTCATCCCAAACCCAGTTGCTATCACAACTGTCGAGCATAGCGCTGAGCAATGTCGTGCCGGTCGCGGTGTTGCAGCCACAGGGGCAATACCGGCTCAAAGCGCAGGTGATTGTGAATCCGGTGCAGGTTGAACGGATCAAAAAAATCCAGGCATGGATTGCTTCAAGCCAAGGTTATGACAAACCCTCGACGCACCAGTTAGGCGCATCCGGATTAGACCAAGGCTTGCAAACCCGCGCAGCACAAAGCGTAGCCACCACCGGAGTGTCTTCGGCAGGCCCGCGTTTTCAAAAGCTGTTCGACCAGATACTGGCGCAATACATGAGCAGCGAAAAAATGCCTGCACTGTGGCACAGCAAAGCCGTTACCGCCGATGTCAAACCGATAACAAACTAACATTGAGTACTCCCCGGAGTCATACCCGGGGCTGAGGAAGCTATACCCATGAAAAAATCAATAAACAACACCCAATTACTCGCCACACTGATGTTTGGTGCCCTTGCCTTGCAAGCCAATACTACTCGGGCCGATGAAACCGTTACCTATGAAGACAACCCTAAATGGGTCATCGACGGCATCACCTGTGAGGGTAACAAAAACACCGAATGTGACTTTATCACCAAAAAGTACTACCAACAGATTGGTGATGTGCTCGACGCTGAAGAAATTGCCGATGCCAAATTGCGTTTGGGCACTATGATCCAGTTTAAAACCGTCAACACCCGATTGGCCAAAGGCAAAGAGCGTGGCCATGTAGTGGTCGTTTTTGAAGTTAGCGAAGCCAACCACATCCAGTATGAGCTGG
>JABSOG010001053.1 GCA_013216025.1 Algicola sp.
GTAACTAGCAGCAAGGTCGGTGGTGAGGTAGATACACTCGTTGTTACCGGCATTGTCTGAACTACCATGGTTGTCAGACGCATCTGGCCAGCCACCGGTTTTGTAATATACAGCAAGGTCACCCGTGCCGTTGCCTGTTGTAATGGCGATGCTACTGTGGTTTTCGACGCCACCAATGGCAAACCACACCGAATTTGCATCGCTCATACAAGTGGCTTCACCTGCAATCAAGTCTCCGTCTGCAACCGGGCTGGTGTTTGCACAAGCATCTGGTACGTTGCTGCCATTACCAGTACCGCCGCCGTCAGCGGTGAAGCTGCCAGTCAATGTGGTGCTGTAGCCAGCCCAACCGTATACCATGACGTGGTAAGTGCCTTCTTGAACATTCGTAATGTTACAGGTTTCCTCGTTTCCACCCTTGTTTAAGAAGCAATCATGGTCGCTGCTGTTAGGTGCTGCACCAAAACGTACATATAAATCACCATCACCCGTGCCACCACTGATACTGAAACTTAAATCACTGGCACCTGCGGGAACTTCCAAAGTGTAGAAGGTTTCAGAACCACTGTCTCCAGATACACTAACCGGAGTATTGTTGGTCAACGCATCATCCGATGGTTCATCAGGTACATTACCAACCAAACTTAAAGTCCACTGGGTGAACTCGTTGCCATAGCTTGATGCCCAGCCGTCGACGCGGGATTGGGCAGCAGTCCAGTCAGCGACACGGGTCTCGTCCAGATACTGGAGCACTTGACTCTTGTGATTCTCATACATAAAGCGCACAGCCAAATAACCCCATGAATAGATACGGTCTTCGTTGCCATTGCTGTAAGTGGTTTCAAACACCGTGCCCAAGTCGTAGGTTGAACCATCTTCGATGGTATCAATCGCCTGTGAATAGTTGCTGCCGTTGGCGATGTATTCGGCGACACCTTCTGCCCACCAAACGCTATCGTCCGGGTAGCTGCTGAATTTCCCCTTGGCATTATAGCGGCCGTCGAGGTAGTGAACATATTCGTGTTCGAGGTTCCACACGTAGTGATCCGGATAGGCTTTGCTGGCTTCATAGGCAATAAAGTTGGGGATGTTGCCGACATTTGCCGGGTTACCTTCGAGATACATACCACCATTATTGGTGCTCATGCCATCAAAAATGTGACCCGCATATTTTTTATAATCAGTACTTGAATTGAAAACAGTGACGTTCAACTGGCTGTTGTTGTCGTCGGCCACCGGGGTATTGTTGGTTTCCAACATGCTGTGGAATAACGTTTCTTCCGCACCCATGGCATTACAGGCCGACTGCTGCTGCAGGGCTGTTAATTCTTGGGAGTAAATTTTGATGGTTGGGCTACAGGTGTGGGTTTGTGGTAGTACCGCAGCTCTGAGCTGGTCTACATAACCACAGATATTGTAGTCGCTGCAATCGCCGAAACGGGTGGCAGCCGCTGCTGCGCCCAACCAGATGCCATCACCGTTACCGAGCATATCGTAGCTACCGAATACAGAATTCAGTGCCGAATCTACCCTTGATTGAATGCTGCCCTCTGAATACTTCAGTGTGCCTAGTTGATAAGCTGAATCGTTAACCAAATATTCAGCATCGGTGCCTATCATCCAGCTTTTAAGGGCGAAGTTTTTCAGCAGGTCGACCAATTCAGTGTCGCTGCCAGCGGCGGTGCGATAGTCGGCTTGTTGCCTGCCACGATAAAGAACGCCGAACAGGCTGTACATCGATGCCCGTATTTTCGGGGTCTGCGAATAACTTTGGTCCCATCTGCTCAACCATTCTTTGACTACCGGAATGTAGTAGGCTTGCTGCTCTGAGTTGTCCATGGTGGTGGCGACTTCCGCCAAGACTTTGCCGTGTTCATTGTCGTTGTCGAAGGCGTGGCTGTTGTTGACAAAAGCGTCGATGGCGTCTTTTGTCGCAGCAATCACAGAACTGTCGTAAGAAATGCCACTGTGGTTGGCCTCAACAAACCAACCGGCACGGATGAAATAGAACAGCGTTCTAATGGTTTCGTCACCGCCACCGTTATAATTTGTGGACAGAGTTTTAGTGTGATTGGCAACCGCTATCAATTTTGATGGGTTAAACACGGCTTGTTGAATACTGTTTGAGGCACTGAACAAGTCCGAGACGCAGTCAAAGCCTTGACTGGTCAGTTCACTGATCAGTGTGCTGGAGTTGCCGCTGGCCATTGCATCGAGATTACAATTGCTCGCTATCGCGCTGTTAACTCGGGGTGTGTCTTTGCGACTGATATTGGGTATGTCGCTGGTGTTTGGCAGCGGTCGTTTTCTGTCGAGACTGCGCTCATTCTGGCTTTCAATACCATGCTTGAGGTGCTGGTTTTTGGCCTGCTTATCTGCAAGATCAAGTTTTGGTTTTGGACTTGTGTCAGCTGTTGACAAACTCGCTGCCTGTGCGCCAGACATCAACGCAAATACACTTACTGCAAAAAATATTTTGTTAAATTTCATTGTGTTATAACCTTCATAGTTTTAATTGTTCGGTGGGGTGTTAGCGACAAGCCGGGGTATCAAAATCAACGATGATGGATGCGTCAGTGGCATCACCCGTTATCTTGAAATAACCCCAGTAGTTATCAGCAAGGTTGGTGAGGTAAATACACTCGTCGTTACCGGCATTGTTTGAATTACCATGGTTGTCAGACTCACTTGGCCAGCCACCAGTTTTGTAATACAGGGCTAAATCACAAATAAGGAGGTTAACGCCACATGCTAAACATAATTTA
>JABSOG010001054.1 GCA_013216025.1 Algicola sp.
AATTGTTTGCGTAATAAGGCGTGTGCCTGTGGCGGCAAACGGATGGCCATAAGCCAACGAACAGCCATTGACATTAAACTTACTCATGTCGACATCGCCTATCGCTTTATCGCGACCGAGCTTTTCGCGGGCAAACTTATCGCTCGACCACATTTTCAAATTGGCCAGCGTCTGCGAGGCAAAGGCTTCATGCATTTCAATCAAATCCAAATCATTAAGGTTCATACCAGCACGCTCAAGGGCCAGCGGCGTCGCATAAGACGGGCCCATCAACATATCGTCATAAACATCAATGGCCGAAAAAGCAAAACTGCGGATGAAACCCAAAGGCTCAAGACCCAACTCTTTGGCCCGTCCTTCGCGCATCAACATCACCGCCGAAGCACCATCGGTCAACGGTGTGGCATTGGCAGCGGTAACAGTGCCGTGTTTTTTGTCAAACACCGGTCGCAATTTGCCATAACCATCAAGAGAAGAATTGGTGCGGATATTGTTGTCCATTTCAAACGCTTGTTTATAAGGTTCTGGATACGCAACCATCACTTCGTCAGCCAACTTGCCACTCTCCCAGGCTTTAGTCGCCAGCGTATGTGAACGATGCGCCAATTCATCTTGCGCCTGACGGGTAATGCCGTGGGTCTTGGCCATCTGCTCGGCGGTTTGGCCCATGCTGATGCCAGTAGAATACTCGGCTACCGCAGGGGGTACCGGCATAATGTCTTTTAAGCTGAGCTTTTTGAAAATCGCCAAACGCTGCATTAAGGTTTTGGTTTTGCTCAAGTCAATCAAGGCCCGGGCAAAAGTTTTAGAAGCCACTATAGGCACTACAGAAGAAGAATCGGCACCACCGGCAATGCCGATATCCACGTTGCCAGCCATAATCGATTCGGTCACATTCACCACCGACTGAAAACTGGTGGCACAGGCGCGGGTAACGCTATAGGCATCGGTGTGAACATTCATGCCCGTGCCCAGTACGATTTCGCGGGCAATGTTGGGGGCCGAC
The DNA here is from genome assembly GCA_013216025.1 of Algicola sp. GTDB lineage: Bacteria > Pseudomonadota > Gammaproteobacteria > Enterobacterales > Alteromonadaceae > JABSOG01. The sequence continues at coordinate 1,007 of JABSOG010001054.1, forward strand.
GGCATTAGCACAACCTGACCATAAACCACCTGATCAATCATCTTTGGATCAAGCCCAGATCGGATCATCATTTCGTTAACGACCATCTTGCCCATATCCAGCGCAGAAACCCCATGAAACGCCGTTGCCTGCTTGGCAAAGGGCGTTCTTAACCCAGAGACGACAGCAATACGTTCGCCGCTGTGTGTTTGTAATTTTTGTTGCCGAGCCATGCTCTACCTCATTTGCTAATTATCGTCCATAAAGATACGTCCATGGTATCTTCATGGAAACCGCTGCGTTCAAGCAAGTGGAACTTCGCTCACATTTCAATAAATTGAAATGGTGGTACTTCCGTGTACCACTGCAAACCCAGTGGTCAGACCTGTTTAAATTTAACCCATTGTAACGGCTTTTAATTCGATTTCAATGGCTTTGTTTTTAATAGTACTCGGTTTTAGTTTTTTTGCTTTTTATTTCTTGGTAAATCAGGGGGTTTTTGCGTAGGGAGTGAGGTAGCGTAAGACAAGTGATTAAAGGTTGTTCAAGCGAGGTTTGATGAGGCGTTTTGAATCTCGTTTATTGCCATTCAAAAGCCAATAATGTCGATTCAGGCGATTATCGGTTTGTTCAGCCGATGTGATGCGATTAAACTGGCGCTTTAAGATAAAATACCATCCAAGACATTGGCTCCAGACAAATCCAGTTTGGCTGACAACTAATAGCCAGTACCGCCACTTGGCTGGTGTGCTTTTACTGGGTGCCGTTTTTACTGTTTATTCAACTCAAACAGAGGCTGCGCTGGACAGTAAACGCGGCTGTTGAGTTAGTTGCTTTTGTTGGATTAATGTTTTTTGGCATCAACCTCGTCAACCTGTTGTTGAATCAGCTGTTCCCCGGTTTTACCATCGAGCCGTTGCAGCGCGCGGCTTCAGCCATACTTTGCGGCATCTTCATCTACACCATTTATCGCTTGTGGTTAATGCAACAAAATTTGCTGCAAGAGCAATTACTGCGCAAAGAGGCCCGGTTTGATCAAGACCTCAATGTCAATTTTGAGGTTAACCCCAACACTGTGGCCCTTAAAATCCCGCCACTGTTACTGCAACCACTGGTTGAGAATTGCATCAAACACGCAAAAGTGCTGCCCTGACGATTAACATCAAGACATGGCGCGCTGCCAACCAACAGCGCTTGAATATACTTGCCCAGCGCAGCCTGACTTTGTCAAACCAGAGCGGCGCCTGCGTTGAAATGACACTGGAGGCAACATGTTAACAGTATTGATAGCCGATGATGAAAAACCGGCCCGCGACAAACTGGCGCACCAATTGAGTCATTGCGAAGGATTCACCTTGATAGCACAGGCTACCAACGGTGAACAGGCCATCGAAAAAATCAACAGCTTGAAACCAGAACTGGTTTTGCTGGATGTTGAAATGCCCAACCTTAATGGCTTAGACGTACTCGATGTGCTCACCGTGCCTTGTAGTGTTATTTTCACCACAGCTTATAATCAATATGCAGTAAAAGCATTTGAGCGAGCAGCGGTCGATTACCTGTTAAAACCCTTCAGTCTGGCCCGGCTTAAAATGGCCCTTGCCCGGGTCAAAATGGCCAGTCAACCACCCCGCGACACAGCGACATTTACCAAACAAGCCGCTCAGTTCAAGAGTTGGTGACAAAACCCGCTTGCTGGCCTTGGCCGATTTGTCGTTGATCACCACTGACGAGGGGCAAACTTACGCATGGTGTGGTGCCAAGCGCTATCCGG
>JABSOG010001055.1 GCA_013216025.1 Algicola sp.
AAGTGACAGTGGATAGTCGGTTTTCTCTACGGCTTGCCTGAAGCTGACCTGCCCTTCGATACCGGCAGGGTCTTTACCATTGCCAATCGGCTCCGGGTAATTCTCAAATACAAACAAACTATGAAACAAACGCTCACCGTCATGTTGCAGACTCGCCAGTGAAACACTGCTATGGCTATTCAATGCCGCAATTTGCTGCTGGATCTGCTGTAACATCAACCCAGTGGCGCTATTTTCATGCCAGTCGACTGCCAGCGGCAGTGTATTGATATACAAACCGACACTCGATTCAATGCCGTTTACCGGAATATCTCTTCCAGACACAGTGGTGCCAACAATGGTTTGTTCATCTGCGGTATAACTGTGCAACAGTTTGTGCCAGGCAAATTGTAATGCCACATTCAAAGTAACCCCTTGACTGCGACACATCGCTTTAAGTGCCTGATAATCATCACCTGCCAGGGTTAATACCTGCTCGGCCGGTTGTGTAACAACCGTAAGCCGGGTTAAATCCTGTGGTTCGCTCAACATCGCGTTGATGTCATTGGCCGAACCATAACCGGATTTCATCTGTGTCCAGAAGGCCGCAGTTTCCTGATGGTGGGCCAGCACCCAATGCTGAGCTTCAAGGTAGGCGGTCTCTGCCACTACTGTTGGGGCCTGTTCGGCCAGCAAACTGTCATAATACTGGTGCACCGTTTGTAATAACAGCGGCCCACTCCAACCATCACTGATACTGTGATGTGTCGTCATCATCACGGTCACCATCGCCGCATGCTGTTTGATCAAGTTAAAACGCAGCAATCCCGGTTGACTTAAATCAAAGCCTTTGGCCCGGTCCTGTTGCTGAATTTTAGCAATCGCTTGTTCCCGCTCTTGTGAAGACAGGTGGTTGATATCTATTATGTTAAAGTGCTCGGCCGTGAGGCTTTGCTCAGTACCAAACACCTGTAAAATTTGCCCTTGCCAGTCAAACCCCATGCGCAATACCGGGTAGCGCAACGACGTTAATTGCCAGGCACGGCAATAAACGTCCAGATCCAAACCTTGCTGATAATCGAGCAATATCTGCACCCGATAGGCATCATCCAAAGGTTGACTCAAGTGGTGATAAACAAAACCTTGCTGCAAACTGCTCGCTGGATACAGTGCTTCGATGGTGTTGTCGCCAAAACGCGCCTGCAGGTTTTGTAAATGGGTTATGCTGATCTCACCGGCATAATCCGCCGGGGTTTTTACCCCGCCTTTTTCAGCCGTCAGGCAAGCTTGCTCAATAACGGCCACAAGTGCCGCCTCAAATGCCGCAACAAACTGTTTGCTGTTGTCATGCCCCAAGCGCGAAGCAACCGCAAACTGCAATAGTCCGCTTTGCACCGCACCGTTGATATTCAACAACTGATTGTCGCTATTATCCGGGCTGCTGGTTTGACCGCTACGCTCAGCCACCAAGGCCCACTCGTTTGAGTCGCTGCTGCCCAACTGCCCCAGATAGTTAAAGCTGATCGGCGTCAATTCAGCCGTCAACTGCCCTGCCCCGTTTCCGGCTCGATTTAGTGCGCCAAAACCAATGCCTTTGTCTGGAATAGCCCGTAACATCTGTTTGGTTTGAATGATGGTTTCGCTGATCTGCTCAAAAGCGCACAACCGCACTGGATAACTGGTGGTAAACCAGCCGAGCGTGCGGGAGGTATCCAGTGTATCGTCTATGGCTTCCCGGCCATGACCTTCCAATGTGACGCCATTAACGGCTTGACCAAAGCAGCTCTTGAGCGCCATGGCCAGCGCACTGAGCAATAAATCGTTAATTTCGGTATGGTATCCGAGGTTGGCCTGACGCAATAAACGCTCGGTTTGCCCCTTGGCCAATTGCACCTGGTGTTGGGTCAAAACCGTCGGCTCAGGCAACGTCGGCAGCCCGGCCACCACATTGAGCCAGTAGACTTTTTGATCTTCATTTGCCCGGGCATAGTGTTGCACCGCGGCCACCCACTGACGGTAACTGCTGGTTTTGGCCGCCAGAGCCTCGCCACAAAGCAGTTGCTTGATATCCTCGGCAATGATCCGCCACGACACCGTGTCGATAATCAAATGGTGGAAGGCAAAAAACAATCGGGCACTGCCGTCGGCATAACCGCTTAAAAGACCAGCTTGCCATAAAGGTCCATGACAATAGTCAAACCCGCTTTGCCATTGCGTTAAGGTCTGTTGTAACGTGGGCTCATCGAGCCCCTCAACGTTCAGGGTACGCAGCTCAGCCATGCCGGGTTGCGCTGATTGATGATAGCTTTGTGACCAGCCTTGGTCAGTTTTGTCAAAACAGCAGCGCAACATATCATGCCGGGCGGCCAGTGCTGTTAATGCCTGTTCAATCTGGGTCGGGCTGATATCTCCCGCAATGGCCATCATAAACGCCTGATTCCAGTGCTGAGGGGCTACCAGCGGTTGTTCAAAAAACCACTGCTGTATCGGCAACAAATCAAAGGTCCCGCTCAAAAGGCCCTGCTCTGCGGTGATTTTCACCTTGTCTGCCGCTTTGTTGTCGGCCAGCACCCGGGCCAGTTGCGCCACCGTTGGCGCATCAAAAATGGCTTTAACCTGGAGTTCAAACCCGGCCTGGCGCAAGCGCGAGACCAGTTGAATACTGACGATCGAATCGCCACCGATACGAAAGAAGTTATCCTCAATACCCACCTGGGCCAACCCCAAAACCACCTGCCAAATCTCACACAGTTGCGCTTGCAGTGCATTGTCCG
>JABSOG010001056.1 GCA_013216025.1 Algicola sp.
CATCCCCGCGACTAAGGTAGTTTGGTTTTGTTGATAACGTTGATGACGTGCCGCAATACCGCCTTCTTCTTCAAGCTCTAATAACGCTTGGTAAAATGCACGCACAGTGTGAGTTGGTGAGGTAAAGCGCCACTTGCCACCATTGGTTTCCATACAATGCCATTGCTCATACAGATCTAATGACAACGAACGTGCTCGCCCTTGGCATTTTTCCAGTTCCGTTTGACGGGCGATCACAAAGCCAAAACCCGGTACGCCTTGAATACATTTATTGGCAGAACTGATCAGGAAATCAACGCCTAATTCAGCCACATCCATTGGAATGCCACCAAAGCTCGACATCGCATCTAAGATCACGATCTTACCGTGTTGTTTGGCTAATTTAATCACCGCATCAATCGGATTCAGCATGCCGGTGGTCGTTTCGCAGTGCACTATGGCGACATGGGTAATGCTGTCATCGCCCGCTAATTTGGCTTCAACTTCGGCCAAACTTGGTTGCGCCGTTTCACCCGGTGCTATCACCTCACAGGCGATATTTAAGTAATCTGCAATTTGCGCCATGCGGGCTCCGTAAGCACCGTTATCAATCACCAGTAGCTTGCCATCAACAGGAATAACACTACCAATTGTTGCTTCTACCGATGCCGTGCCACTGCCTTGCATCAATACACTGGTATAACCCGTTTGCGGGGTTGCTAGTTGCACTAACTTAGCGCGGATAACGTCAACAATGTCTTTGTTATATTCATCATCCCAAGTACACCAATCTTTTAGCATGGCTTCTCGTACACTTGCTGTGGTAGAAAGTGGACCCGGTGTGAGTAATAAATATGCGTTTTTCATCTCTGCTTCCATTTGGACTATACCAGTTTGGTTAGAACTCTAGCAGTGGAACGCTCACTTGGTAAATAGCCCAACAGCAGAATTCATAAAAGCTTCATATTCATCGCCAACCGCAATAAAAACGCCGAGCCATAAAAATAGATAACATATCTTAATTAACCTAACTGCCATCAATCGGTCATATTTTTGTCATAAAAGCACTCTATTATCGTTCTCAACAAATCTGGTACAGACCAGAATCAACCGTTAATAATTTTTGGAGTGACACGAATGAAACAACGTTGGATGATAGGTTCTATCGCTGCCTTAGGCGCCTTATTCACTGCACCAGTATTTGCCGCAGAAGCAGTGGTGGTGTACACCGCCTTTGAAACGGATGTATTAGCAAAATACAAAGTCGCCTTTGAACAAGCCAATCCAGATATCGAGATCAAATGGGTGCGCGATTCAACCGGTATCATGACCGCAAAATTACTTGCCGAAAAAAATAACCCGCGTGCAGAAGTGATTTGGGGACTAGCGGGCTCATCAATGGCACTGCTTAAGAAAGCAGGGATCCTAAAACCTTACTCACCACAAGGCGTTGAAAACCTGCGGACGAGCATGATTGATCCAGAAGAAAACAAAGCGTGGTACGGTAATGACGCTTGGTTTAATGCCATCTGCTTTAACGAATTCGTAGCAAAACAGCACAACCTACCAAAACCGACATCCTGGGATGACCTACTTAAACCGGTTTACAAAGGTCATATCGCCATGCCCAACCCAGCATCATCGGGCACAGGTTATATGCAGGTATCAGCCTGGTTACAAACCATGGGTGAAGATAAAGGTTGGAGTTACATGACCAAGCTGAATGACAATATTGCCCATTACACCCATTCAGGCTCGAAGCCTTGTGTACAAGCAGGCATGGGTGAAGTGGCGATCGGCATATCGATGGCATTACGTGGCGCGAAATTAAAAACCCAAGGCGCGCCACTTGACGTGATCTTACCTGCCGGCGGCATTGGTTGGGAATCAGAAGCCGTTGGCCTCGTTCAACCATCAACAGCAGCTAAGCGGGTGGTCGATTGGTCAATCTCAAAACAAGCCAATCAATTATATAATGAATCTTATGCATTAGTCGGCCACAAAGACGTCAGTAAAGCCGTGGCGAACTATCCCAATGTACAAGACGCGATGGTCGATATGGACTTTAGTAAAATGGCCAATGCGCGTAAAGATGTACTGCGTACCTGGTCAGAAAAATTTGATTCAAAATCTGAAGCAAGATAGTCATTAATGATCTAATTTAAGTGGTCAACCTTGACTAAACTAGGGGTTATTTAACACGCCTAGTTTAGTCATTTCTAACAAATAATTGTCCATTAAAACAACCGCTAACCATGCCGATTTCTTAACCCCTTAGATTCCAATAACAAGTGTGAATTCGGCGTAAAAATAACCCCTTGTCATCAAACTGTCACTTACCCTGCCTACCATACTGGTATAGTCCAAATAACTTATGAGCAGTCAGATGAACACGTACCTCAACATCAATAATCTTGTTAAAAAGTTTGGTGATTTCACCGCATTAAATGATATTTCTTTGCAGATCAATCAAGGCGAGTTCATCTGTTTTTTAGGGCCATCAGGTTGCGGTAAAACCACCCTGCTTCGTGCGATTGCCGGACTGGATTTAGCGACATCAGGGTCTATTTTACAAGACGGTAAAGACACCACTTTCTTGCCGCCAGAAAAGCGGGATTTTGGCATTGTATTTCAATCTTACGCGCTGTTCCCCAATTTAACAGTTGCCGAAAATATCAGTGTCGGTTTACACAACCAAGGTAAATCAGTCGCCGAAGCGGTGGATATTGTTAATCACTGGCTGGGTATTATTGGCTTATCTGACTCGCCGCCGA
>JABSOG010001057.1 GCA_013216025.1 Algicola sp.
AACATTGCCACCGGCTAACGAAGCCCTACCGGTGATTGAGCAAATCAAGCAAACCTTAAAAGCCCTGCCCCAAGTCACCTCAGTCAGTCACAACAGTTCACCACTGGACACCTTTGGTATGTGGATGCCGGGACTGTCTAGTGTTGGTGGCTTTGAGAAGATAAGAGCCGAGTTTAAGGTTGTCGATGCTCAGTATTTTCAATTGATTGAGCAGCAAAAACTGGCGGGCGTATTTTTCAGCTCACAAGATGTACGTGACAAAAAGCCGGTAATGATAGTTAACGAGCAGTTCGCCCAGTTGCTGACAAAAACAAATGACTCGCCTGAATCTTTATTAGGTAAAGAGCTGGGCAAACGACTGGTCTTTCGAGGCGACAAAGCCTTTACCATCATAGGGATAGTCAAAGGCATTCAGGTGCCAGGCCAAGACCAAATTACGCCAAGGGTTTATGTCACTGTGAGGCCGTCGGGCACTGATCGAACCCGCAACAAACTGGCGTTGATGATCAAAACCAAAGACCACCAAAGCTTGAGTCGTCAACAAATTGTCGATGCCATAAAGACGGTGAGCAAACAGTTTACCGCCGACCGATGGATGTCACTCAGCGATAGCCGTCACCAGCTGTTGTTTAGCCAATATACCTCGGCAATCACCACCGCCGTCTTAACCGTATTGACCATTATTTTGGCGACCATCGGTCTTTATGGGATCATCAGCTACGCCGTGCAGTTGCGCAAATTCGAACTGGGCACCCGCATGGCAGTAGGAGCAAAGCGCGCTGATTTGATTCGCTTGATCATCACAGACAATGTCGGTTCAATGCTACTGGGGGTGTTAATTAGCCTGCTGGTGTTAGTGATTGGTTTGCTCGGCCTGTATGCCGAGACAGGCAATGAGTTGCAATTTGATGCCATCCAAATGGTGACGATATTTACGCTGACTTTGGTGGTGATCAGTGTGGTTTGTTTATCGGCCTGTTACCTACCGCTACGCGATTTTATCAACCGCCCAGCGGCGTATTGTCTGCGCAATAGTGATTGATCACTCGCCAGCAGCAAAGCTCTCACCCAGCGCCTTGATAATATAAAGCGTTTCACTTTCGGGCTTGATCAAGTCGCTTAGGGTATATTGACCAAGATGGCTCAAGAACAGTTCTTGAGCTTCAAACAACAAAGTCTGTAACACACACCCCTGAGCTATCCGGCACGGGGGTTCTTCACAATTGACCGGCGCCAAGGTGACTTCCATCAACGTCACTACGTCTCGCAGGTTAATGTCAGCGGCATTAGACCCAAGTTTCATGCCGCCAAACTTGCCCCGAATGGCATCGACAAACCCGGCCTTAGCGAGTTTTTGTACAATTTTCATCACATGATCGCGAGAGATATCAAACACAGCTGTCACTTCCTTTATGGTTGCCAACTTATCTTTTTCATAACCGGCTAAGTAAATCAATACCCGAAATGCATAGTCAGTATGCTTGGTCAATTTCATTTTTTGTGACTCCCTTTAATAGTCTATAGTTCTCTGTATATAACAAAATTTCGCGCAGGTACTTGACCTGAATCAAAAGATGTATTTATAATACCCCTATTAAACAAGCATATTAAATACACTTTAAGAGTAACATCTGGTGCGCCGTATTACAAAAGCCGCCGTTTTGATTAGAAAAGTTGGAGAAACACATGTTATCAGCAAAGACCATTGAAATTGTAAAATCCACTGCCCCCGTATTGGCTGAGCATGGTGAAAACATTACCGCCCTGTTCTATACAAAATTATTTGACAACCACCCTGAATTAAAACATGTATTTAACATGACCAACCAAGCCAAGGGCGAGCAGAAAAAAGCGCTGGCCAGTGCGGTATTTGCTTACGCAACCCACATCGACAAGCTTGAAGCCCTCGGTCCTGCGGTTACCCGTATTGCCCATAAACACGCCAGCTTGCAGGTCGTGCCTGAGCAATATCCTATTGTTGGAAAATTCTTGCTCGAAGCGATTTGCGATCATTTGTCTCTCGCTGCCGATGACCCGATCATCATAGCCTGGGGCGAAGCGTACGGCGCACTGGCGGCCATTTTTGTCAAAACCGAAGAAGACATTTACCAAGACAACGAAGACAAAGAAGGCGGCTGGCGTGGTGATAGAACGTTTGTCATAAGCGATATTGTTGACGAAGCAGCCGAGGTCAAATCGTTCTATCTCAAACCCAAAGATGGTCAAGCCATCGCCACATGGCAGCCGGGCCAGTATGTGGGTGTCAAAACCACCCCAGACACCAGTGAGCATACTGAAGTTCGTCAATATTCACTGACTAACGCACCAAACAACGCCATTTACCACATCACGGTTAAAGCCGATGCCGCCCACCCGGAAAAAGCCGGTGTGGTATCCAACTATTTACATGCGGCGTCTATCGGCGACGAAGTACTGATACAGCCACCCACAGGTGAATTTGTGGTGCAAAACGATGCCGACGACATTGTGTTGCTTGCAGGCGGCGTGGGCATAACCCCGGTATTAAGCATGTTGCTAGATCGCATCGAAACCGGCCGGGACGTATCAAAACTGACGTTTATCCAGTGCTGCCGCGATGCTAGCCATCACATCAAAGGCGAAACACTCAACAGCAACCCCTCCGCGGTCTACAGGAAGAAACAGTGCTATTGTCGATAACCAATTCAATGGCTCAGACACTGTTTCAACTCGTGTAACGGCGGCTCTGATGGGAATGTCAGAGACTTTGTTA
>JABSOG010001058.1 GCA_013216025.1 Algicola sp.
CGTTGGTTATCGTGTTGGTTTTTGTATGAGTGGTGCAGACGTGGTAGCTATAGTATCTACGGGCTATCTAATAGCAAGAGGTGCAGATTACACTCATGACTGGTATCTTGGCCTGCCTATTAGTAGCAGCTTTTCTGGCAGTGGTAACCTCAATATTTTTCAACCGAACAGTATTGAACAAATAGCAGGATACCCTAAAACAATCGAATTCAACGATGAAATCAATTTGATGGTGTTTGAAGACACCAAATCGCTGATGTCGGACGATGGCCAGCCTTTTGTCAACACCCTGATTGACCAGACGCTGGTTCAAAATATCAAATATAGTTTCTCAATTAACTTCGACCAACCGGTCAATGTCGAGGATATGCCACTGCCGCCGTTTGACCCATTTCTATATACCTCAGTTACCGGGTATGAATTACACCTACCCGGTAACAGCACCAAACTCAGCTTTTCGAACAATAGTGGCAGCAATAACCTTGAGTACAAGGATCAAAGAGGATACCCCTACTCCCTAGTATTCACCGATGATTGGCAACCACCCATAGAGCGAGTTGATTTAGGCGATGCTTACCAGAATTTTCTCGACTATGTAAATTCTGCCGGCGTTCAAAACTCAAATTGGTATCTATCACCATCGGCCAACAAAACGAAAACCATTGGTAAGGAATTCTGGGCTTGGTAGATGTCGCTAGAAATAAAGTGCGGGCAGAGTCCGAGTTTGTTTTTGGTAACTTGGATATGACCCCACTTTAATTGGTTGAGTACGTTGGGCTGGTGATGTAGTGTGTCAGAAATTTTAATCGTGTTAGATGGATTTTGTCCGGCTAATAACAATATTTCTGGTGTTTGTGAGTAATAATATGGGTGTATTATTTGCTACTTGCCCCGCTAAAAAGCGATCGTTCAGATAATTAAAACCAGTATTGGGTCATCAAATTTAGCAGTACAAATTGATGTGTCCCTGTACATATCGGAATATTCATTAAACATTTCGTCCACTAAATGATCAATATTATCTGTTAGTTTAATTTTCCCACTAAAAGGTAGGTTTGTTCTATATTTATGGGGTACACTACTAAACCTCAGCTGCCCTGCCATTGAATCAAACCATGCATAAAAAACAAGCGAGTTGTCCCACTTACTTGCTATGAGCCTGTAGGCTTGATTAATAAATGTGACTAAATCCGTTTTATCCAATGCCTCGTACTCTGCTGAAGTTAAAAACAGCAACCATAAGTTTTCATTGGCGATTTTATTAACCTCACCATTTTGTATTGGTACAAAGCTATCCAATTTATTGATTAAATTATCTAGAGCATTCAAAATGTTATTTTCCTTATCTTATTCGCGGCGCTGGGATCCAGTCACTTATCCAGGCCTGTCGAGTTCAACGAGTTGACTAGTAAGGCTATAATTATCACCTCCCATTTTGCCGACAGAATCAATTAATTGTTGGTTAATACTGCCATCAGTCAACAATTCGTCGTCCACATAAATATGTTTTACATCCAACAACACCACCGTACCACCTGCTGGCAAATCGCTCACACTAATGCTTTGTCTTAATGTACATTCGTAACGTATTTTCGATTGGGCAACCGATAGCGGCGTTACCTTATGGCTCGCACAACTATCAATTTGGGCAAAATCAAATTCGCTTTGCTCGCTTTCAATACTCACGCTGGTTTGGTTCATTTTTGATAACAATGTAGAGTCAACAATATTGACGACACACTCACCCGTTTGCGCCAAATTCGCCAGCGTATCTTTGTCAATACCGTTTCTTTGGGTGACTTGTGTATAGAGCAACACAGGCGGGTTACAACTGGCCACCGTAAAAAAAGAATAGGGTGCTAGATTATCAACGCCTTTGATTGAACGCGTGCTGATCCACGCAATTGGTCTGGGGGTTATGCCGCCAGTTAAAAGGCGATATTTTTCTTGGGTCTTAAGCTGTGAAACATCAAAGATCATGACTTTTTCCCTGATAAAAACTGATACATATTTTGTTCATCTTGACCATTGGGTGTAAGTACTTAAGTTTAAAAAAACGTGAATTGGCAGTAGTTTAACAGACAATGATTAACGTAATACAATTTTTGGTGACCTCACTTTATTTTCTACTGATTTAAATAAACGACTTAACTCCCTAATTTCACAAGCAATAAAAATCGATTTACGACATAATGACGCAACCCAAATGACGGATACAGGAACGAACACTATGACGGACACCATTGCATCCCCCATACAACAAACCACCCGAATCAACCATCTGGATATTCTCAGAGGATTTGCATTACTGGGTATCTTATTAATGAATATTCAGGGCTTTTCAATGCCTGGTGCCGCTTATTTAAACCCCACAGCATGGGGCGATTTACAGGGCATAAACCTATTCGTCTGGTCGTTTAGTCATCTTTTTGCTGACCAGAAATTTATGGGACTTTTCTCAATCCTCTTTGGTGCGGGCATTTGCCTGTTTGCCGACCGGGCTGAAGCCAAATACGGAAAATCTGCGGCGTTGCACTATAAACGTAATCTGTGGTTACTGCTGTTTGGTCTAATTCATGCCCATTTTATTTGGTATGGTGACATTCTCTATAGTTATGCGCTCTGTTCTTTTTGGGTTTATCTGTTACGTAATAAATCGGTGAGATTTTTGCTTATCAGCGCCCTACTCTGTTTGTCGATTGCTTCACTTTATTCGCTGTTTGTGCATTTTGCACTCACACAGGGCTATATT
>JABSOG010000105.1 GCA_013216025.1 Algicola sp.
TATTCTGCAAAACGAAAGGACTCTCATGAAATCTTGTAAAATGTATTGGTCTACATGTACATAACATCAGTAAAATGAAGATCAATGATAACAATTTGAAAATTCTTATTTTTTCTCAGATTTATTGTATGATAACTTTGTCGGTTATTTTAGAAAAATCATTCCTCGTAAAATTAATTGTCAATGTTATCTCTGTCAGGTAATCAATTTCAGTGGTCACATTACGTTCAATGCACTCATTGATAAACAGCCGGTTTTCAGGGGTTCCTTTGCCGGTAAAAGTTAAATAAAGTTGGTGTTCTTTATTTTTGAACTTGATTTGATCAAAATTAAAGTGTGCTTTGCCATCAACAAGGGTGCGTTCAAAAACCATCATGTCTTTGTTTTTATCTATTTTATAGAGCCATTCTTCATGAATTATTTTGCTGTCAGCAATAAAGCCATAGGCAAAGTTGTGTTGGCCGCATTTGATTTCAAATTCAAACCTTGATGGTTTGCTTAAACACTGATTATCGAGGTTAAAAGGATTGAAAGGGAGTTTTTGACCAGACTTTACACCACTGTTCACCATCATTTGGGCATGTTTCATTGCTTTAATCAGATTGGATTTACCCGATGCATTGGCGCCATAGATAACAGCTGATTTAAGTACGCCGATATCACTTTGGTTCTTGGGTTTGATTACATGATGCGGATGCCTTCGTACTTTGCTGGGGATCAGCGACAGCTCTGTTCTGTCTTTGAAAGATCGAAAGTTTTCGACTGAGAATCGTAGCAGCATTTTTACTCTCGCTATCATGAATGTGAAAAAATCACATTCATGATAGCTTTTGGTGGTTGAATAGTCCAATAAATAGATTTTAGGAGGTGATTACCGTTAATTAAATTGAATGTAAGCTGTACTTTCTGGACCTCAGCAACATCATCACTGTTGCTATTATTGGCCAAAATGCTAGCCTCTATTGTAGGCGGCGGATCTACTCGAAGTGTCGCACCACCCGCATCGTTTTCTCTCAGTAACGGAATGAATTATGTCTGCATCCACTCAAACCCAGCACACATTGCGGTTATTAGAATCGTCCAATAATAAAAAAGGGGATTTGTTTACCCGGCTCAAAGGGGACTTGTTTTATGCCTTGGGATACGATGATTTGCAATTTGACGTGCCAAAAGCGGGGCGGGAAGTTGATATTATTGGCCACCACCGTACAGAACAAAGGCTGCTGGTAGTCGAGTGTAAAGCCCATGTGGCCAAGATGGGTGGGGCAGATTTAAACAAGTTTTATGGCGTGGCGGATGGTGAACGTGACGAACATGACCCGAAGCCAGTAAGTGCTTATTTTGTGTCGTTGGGCGGGTTTACTCAACCGGCCATTGAACAAGAAAGTAAACGTAAACCGCACAAGAGCATCATCTTGGTGGACAGCGCGAAAATCATCAAAGAGCTGATAAATGCCAGAATTGTCGTCAGCCAAGCCACTGCGTCAGAAAAAGCCGGGCAATGTGCCCAACACTCAGGGTTAAAGGATGGTGTTTTGGATGGGGTTGAATTACTCGGGCACGAAATTGGTTACCTATGGGTCATTTATTATGGCAGGGGCAAGCAACGCAGCCATTTTGCTTTAATTCATGCCGATGGTACTCCTTTGGCCGCAACCGTTGCGCAGAAAATAATTGATGCTGATAAAAGCTGCAATGGCTCATTGCAGCAATACAGCTATCTCGCCCCCGAACCACCTCAATCCGACAAAATAGAATTGGAAAAACAAGCACTGGCGCAATATCAAAAGTGGGTGAACACCGAATGTGGTGATATTCAACTCGATGGAATGCCTGCCGATGCCGATTTGAGCGCGTATAAATTAAAACTTGAAAGATTGTTTGTGCCGCTTAAGGTTGAAGTTAAAACCAAAGATAAAGATCACAAATCTACAACCGAGATTTGGCCAGTCGGCCAATTCTTCACTGAACAACCGCGATTTTCATTATTGGCCAAACCCGGCGGGGGCAAAAGTACTTTGCTTAAACGATTGGCTGTTGCTTATGTCGACCCTGAGCGTTTTGAAGCGGTTGACGATCACCTGCCCAAACAAACCTTACTACCCTTATTGCTACGCTGTCGTGAATTAAAAGAACGGGCTCATAATCCTATTCGAGCATTACTCCAAGGTATCAGCCAAACCGCTTCTATGGATGAAACTCAATCAAGCGCATTTACACGCCATATTGACCAAAAGCTTAAGACTGGTCAGGTACTTTTGTTAATTGATGGGCTTGATGAAATTACCGATGAAAGTGGCCGCACTGCCTTTGCGGCAAACTTGCGGTCATTTTTGGCGATGTTTCCACAGGTGGCGATGATAGCGACCTCCCGCGAAGCCGGATATCGCCAAATCGCCGGGGTGATTGCTGGTAGCTGTGCTCAAGTCACTATGGCTGCTTTTGATAAAGAAGATGTGGCCCATTTGTGTGAAAGCTGGCATGTTGAAGTGGTTGGTGACAAATCCGCAGTACGGGCGGATGCGCTAGCTCTTGCAAAAACCATTTGGGATAATGATCGCATTCGTCCACTGGCCGAAAACCCCTTGATGTTAACGACCTTGTTAGTGATCAGGCGCTGTATTGGTGGCGAGTTGCCAACACGGCGGGTCGAGTTATACGGTCAAGCGGTTGATGTGTTGATTAGAACTTGGAATACCGAGGGTTATGCCAAGATGGATTTGGACGAGGCCTTGGTCCAGCTATCTTTCGTCGCCTGTGCCATGATGAAAAAGGGTATTCAGCAAGTGGGATATAAACAGCTGGTTAAATGGTTGCAGCAGGCCCGAAAAGAGCTGGATGTCGAGCTGGGTTATACCAAACTCAGTCCACAACAATTTATCGAACGCATTGAATATCGCAGCAGTTTGTTGATGCAAACCGGTCATGCAGTGATTGACGGCGAAACCCAAGCTGTTTATGAGTTTCGCCATTTGACCTTTCAAGAATATTTAGCCGCAAGGGGGCTGGTTGAGAAGCAATATCCTGGCTGGACTGATGAACAGTCATTGCTGGATGTGTTGGAGCCACATATTGAAGATAAGCAATTTAGAGAAGTAATACCATTGACTGCGGTGCTTGCTAAGCGTAAGGCTGGGCCGTTGATTGCTAGGTTGACGAAGGTTTTGGCTGGATTGGGCCGAGATTATATGAGTCCAACATTTAACTTGCTGCTGCAATGTCTATTGGATGAGGTACAAATATCATCAGAGGAGGTAAAACAAGCAATAGGGCAAATTACCAGGCATTGGTTTAAAGATACAGATAAGGATATGGTTGTTCGATTGCTCCAGGGTCGGTTTGGTGTTGTTACGATAAAAGTGATTGAATCATCTTTCTTTGATGTGAAAATAATCTGGGAAGACTATTTAGTTTTGTTCAATATTTTGGCTTGCAAGGATTTATTGATTGATCGCCTTCATATAAATGATTCATATCAACACATTGCAGCAGATTTAACGTCAACTGATATTGTTACGCAATGTAAAGCGACTCTATTGTGTATGAGTATATCTCATGGTGATAAATCTAAATTCAAAAGAGAACAGTTTTTAGAGTTACAGCAAATGTTGGCTAACTTAATATTTTCTAATGTGCGACAAGTGAAATTATGTGCAGCATTGGGATTGATCTGGTGTGGTGACTGCAAGGATTGGGATTACCTCCCAAGCGTTGAATTACTCATGCGCTTGCTCGATTTATACAGTACCAATCAGATTACAGAAACTGCACGGTTTGCCGGCATAGCATTTGTTGCGCAGCCGCTACTTTCAAGAGAGGTTTTGTCGATCAAAGAAAAAGACACTTGTCGCCAACATTTTGACTTTTTAAGTGAAAAGACAAAATACTACAATAACGTAAAAGCAATTTTAACTTGGTATAAATGTTTTAAGAGCAGTGATGCTGAGTTGCTTGAGATAGTTACATACTACGACAAAATTGAGCATCAGCGGCTCCACCAAATGGCAGAGCTCCTCGAAAAATCAATTGCCGGAGCTGCTGAGGAAAAAGCTTGAGCAATCTTTGTGGTTCTCGTAAAAGCCATCGATTCGCTACTCTTTAACATCGTGCTGTACCTTGTATTGTTGTAGGCGAAGGATTTATCCCCGCTAAACAACTGCTTGCGATAAATCCACGAAAAAGAAGCGGGCATAAATGCACCGCCTACGTCAACAAATCTAACCTTTTGCCACTAAATACTCACTGTAGGCATTCATTGTAATTTTCAAATTTCAAGGCTTACCCGTAATAGCCGAAGTCAAACACCCCTCACTTTTTGGATTTGCATGACAAGCCAAAATGTCCTTAACCGCCTGTTGATAAATCTCGTCCCACTGCGCTTTTGAATGAAAGTTACCCACTGGCATAAAATGCGAATTTGGGTAGGTTTTGGCCCACGCGTTGGCATTGGGTATAGGGATTTGTCCGGTGGCCTCCAATGTTGCTTTACCGCTGGTGAAATCAACACCCAAACGGTGGCAGCTGACACAGGTATTGTCGCGGGTGCTTAACGATACTGGCTGCCAATCTTTAAAATCTACGCCAAGATGTTTGTACCAGCCAAATGGATCTGTCGGCACTTTATCCCATACCTGGCCGACGAACGGGCTGAACATAAATGGGTCGTTGTCGTGGCAATTGCCACAGCCTGCGGAATGAACCTGCTTGGGGGTTTGCCAATATTGCATTGCCTGCTGGTATTGTCCGGCTGATTTTAGCGCCATTGGTGAAGGGACATTGGTGCCATCGAGTGGCTGGTTTTCAGTGCCGCTTGCTTGAAACCAGCAAGTGCTGCCGTCTTTGGCGTTATGGGCGACAATATCGATTTCGTCGAAAAAGGGTGACTGCTCAGTGCGAATGGTTTTTTGACGACAAAGCACCGCCACTTGGGCATCGCCGTTAGACAAATCGAGCACCCGCGAAAACGGAATGCACTGGCCTTGTTTATTTTCGAGCGGCAATAGAGAGGGGCGGTCGCAATCCATGTTGGCGGTATAGTTGGCTGGGGTTTTGCCTCCGTCGACCGTGATGGGGATCATCGTGCCGTCGTGGCAGTTAAATGCGGGCAAGTCACGAATGGCCACTGCGCACATTTTGCCGTAAGCCGCCAAATTTTGCGTGTCCATTGAAGGCAAAGGCGGTGGCGTTGGGTTATCGGGCGAGCTGCAACCAGACAACAGCGTGGCGCTAAGTGTAGTTACAAGGGCAAATACAAGGGTGTTATGCTTCATTTGGTCATCCCCGGTTGGTTTAAAATCGCCGCTTTTACTGCCTCGTAATAACGAATGTATCCTGTACAGCGGCAAATGTGATCTTTAAGGGTGTTGTGAACAACTTCGTCGAGATCTTGTTTGTTGATGGGGTTATCTACAAGTCTGTCCCACAAGGTCATTGCTGCCATTAAAAACCCTGAGGTGCAATAACCGCACTGAAACGAAAAGTGGGTCAAAAACGCTTGTTGTAATGGATGCAAGGTGTCGTGATTTGCCACGCTTTCGATGGTGCTTATCTCAACGCCCTGCAATGAAGACAGCGGTGTTGAACAGGCAATCATCGGCTCGGGTGGTGCGCCGGGTTGACGTCTTACCGACACCGTGCACGCTCGGCATACACCTATGCCGCAACAAAACTTGGTGCCTGTGAGGCCTAAGTCTTCTTGCAAAAAATCCACCAAAGGCAAGTCGGCTTCTGCTGCGCTGGCCTTAACCGGCTTGCCGTTAACACTAAAAGTGATGTTATCCATGGGTCGCTCCTTGTTTTAATCCCTGACGAATTTTCTCGGCGGTGATGGGTAAATCTCTAAAACGAATGTTGGTGGCAGCGTATAACGCATTGGCGATGGCGGGGGCGACAGAACACATCACCGCCTCGGCAATGCCTTTGCCACTGGTGTCGTTATCGATGGGTGGTAAGGTGATGAGTTCTTGACTTTTAAGCGCAATATCGCCCGCCAATGCCACGCTGTAACGGTTAAGATTCCAATCGCCTGCGGCTGGCCCTTCAAGGCCCGGGGGCATATCTTCGAGCAGAGCATAACCAATGGCCATTGCCACGCCGCCTTGACTTTGCCCCGACACCAAACCTTCGGTGATGACTTTACCGGCATTGAGCACCGACACTGAGTTGCGCACGACCACTTCGCCGGTTTGTTTGTCGACCGTTAAGCCAATCAGATTGCCGCAAGGGGCGTAGGCGGTGCGAACATAGCGCTGACTTGCCTCGTTAGGGTAGCTGATATTTTGGCGAGTGATTTTGGCCGGAACTGTTTGTCCCGCCTGATAGAGGATCAGGCCATCAACTTCCCAGCGAAAGGTATCGTTATTCACCTGATAGTCAGCTGTGGCCCAGCTGCCGCGATTAAAGGCGTGAACTGAGGCGCCGGTAATACCTGCATTGCGGTAAATTTCGCCAGCCAAAATTTCCATCGAAATTGGCGGCAGGTTTACGCCTTTAACAATCAGGTCGCCTTCGTGCCACAGCAGAGTATCTGCTTTAAGATTGGGTTTTTGCCAAAGTTTGCGGGCTGCGGGTACAATCGCGGTTTCAAATAGAACTTTCGACGCTTGCAAGATACTGTGCACCTGAAAATAAGCGGTCAAGCACGCACTCGAAGAGGCGACTCCGGCAGCTGTCCAATCGGGTTCGGCCCACGAATCTTGCCACGATTTATCCCAGCCGGTTTTCATCTGCAATGAAGGATAAAGCGAGTAATCGCCCATTTCTATGGTCGATGCGTTGTGACCCAAAGCCGCAGCAGTAACCACAGCCAAAGTGGTTGCCGAGCCGTTGCCCATATCGACCGCATTGGTTTTGACGGTTATTTTACCGTCTCGGCTCAACGCGACATGACCAACAACGCCATTGTTTGACATGCCATGGGCTTGCATCGATAGGCCAAATCCCACGCCGTAAGATAACCCTTGTTTCGCCCAATGTTCGGCGTCTTGGCTGCGGTTTTGCCATAAAGCATGGTGTTCACATTTGTTTAAAATGGTGTCAAGTTGTAGCACTTCGTCAATCGGGCCGCCAGTAACTGTTCTGTCGCCCTTGGTGATCAGGTTGCGGCGGCGTAAATCGAACGGGTCCCAGCCTTTGTCAGTGGCGATTTCGTCGAGCATGGTTTCCATCGCAAAAAATGCCTGTGGGCCGCCAAACCCACGTTGTGAACCGCCAGAAATATTGGTCGAATACATCGACTTTGAAAATATCGCAGCCCGAGGAATAACATAGGCCCCACCGGCGCATAAGCTGGCCAGTTGCGCGACCCACGGGCTGAGGTTTTCGCGTCCGCCGCCGTCAAACTGCATGTTGACGTCGAGCGCTTGAATTTTGCCTTGATTGTCGACGCTCAACGAACTGGTGAGGGTGCACGGGTGGCGTTTGAAACCGGCTTGAAATTGTTCAAAACGGTCATAAGCCAATCGTACTGGTTTGCCTTTGGCGTAAGCGGCGGCTAATGCCAAATTCAGGGTAAACACCGAACTGTCGCGGCCACCAAAACCGCCGCCGGGATAACAGGCGATCAAGTTCACCGTTTTCACATCAACCACCGGATCGGGGTTGTTGAACATCTCGGCTACCGTATTCACGTCACCGTCTGGCGATTGGGTGCCCACCACTAAATTCAGCGTTTTGGTGGCTGCATCGTACCAGCCCAAGCCGCTTTCGGGTTCCATAAACACTGGATCCATCGCCCGCATGGTGCAGTCGTTTTGGTAGGTTTGCCATTGGCCCGATTGCATTTGGTGTTTGATCTGTGCCCGGTATTTGGTGGCGCCTTTGGTATAAGTGTCGTCGTCGCCACCATTGAGTACGTACGAAAAAACGTCCTTGTCGCCATCACCCGCCACTCGAACGAAATTGGTCATAGGGGTAAAAGGAAAGGGTTTGTTCAGCTTGGCCTTACCGGCATATTGCTGAAAATCTTGATTGAACTGAACCTGTTTTTTTGCACTGCGAAAGCTTTTACGGTCGTCAAAAATCATCATTGCCACGGGTTGGCCATAAAAATCCGCTGCTTTGCCCCGTTGCACGATAAAAGGCCAAGTCAGTGAATTGGGCCGTGTTACTTCATGGTAGTAGTGGCCGATTTCATCAAGTTCGACTTTTTCGTCACTTTTGGTGTGAGGCCTTGCCACTTTTTTGGTCACGGCATCGCCGTATATCACCATGTTGGGGTGACCACCGGCCGGCAAAATGGATTTGTCTAGCCCGACAAAGTTTTCGTCGACGTTGAAGGCCCGAACAATCATCACCGGGTGTTCATCTTGCGGCCAACCGGGCAAATCTTTGGCATGAAAGTCACGGGCATAGATTTTTTGCCCAGTGACTTTGGCCAGCCCATCAATACGATAACGGGCTTGCCCGGGCTGACCCGACCAATCACCAGTGTTTGTGTTGGTGCGTGTGTCGATTTGTTGGGCAAATAATTGATTGATGGGAATGATGTTAACGGCGATGGTACATCCGGTCACCGCTTTGATAAAACGACGCCGTGATTTTGAAGACAGACCTTCTGTCATGGGGTTTCCTTAACGTTTGGACCTGAAAGCTTAAGGGTAGGATAAATTGCTTGAAAATCAAGGGGTCAAATCATGGGGTCAGATGCGTTGATTTTTAATTAAAACCCATTAAATCAGGTGGTTAAAATCAAGGGGCCACAGAGCTGGATTTTGGTGTCAAGACCAAGCCGATTTGGTAAGTCTTTAATGGTCAACATGAGTGATAAATCTTCTATTCTGTGATTTTTATCGGTTTTACACCAAAAAGGTAAAAGACATCGACAGTTTTCACTTCGATGAATTTCTGACTAAGCTTATATGTCTGGTTAAAAAACAAGCAACTTCGTTTTGGTCTATTTTAAGGTAAATTAGATGAAAAGTCATGGTGAACAGGTGATTCAATTATCAATTGGCCACAAAATTCTGTTGGCGGTTTTGGTCAATGTTTTTTTTATGATTGCAGTGGGTGTTTATGCGGTTAATCAAATGAACCTGATCGGCAGTGAAATAGAAGAAATCGCCAATATCGACATGCCTTTGGTGACCGATATAACCAATATAGAAATACATCAATTGGAACAAGCGCTTTTGCTTGAGCGGGCGATTAGAATTGCCAGTGAAATTAACGCCAATGCTAATGTCGAAGCAAAGACCCAGCTGAAACAGGATTTTGATATTGTCAGCGGTAAATTTCACCAATATTCGCAGCAGATAGACCGGGAATTGCTTGAGGTGAGAAAGAAGACCAAAAAAGACATTGAGGTGTCGCCTTTTGAGCAGGATGTAAAAGAGTTTGAGCATGTATTGCAAGTGCTGACAAAAATCGAACAAGAACACCAGGATTACGAAAAACACGCAACCCAATTGCTTGATGTCCTTTTGGCGGGACAATTGACCTACGCACAGACACAGCAGTCAATCGCCAAAATGGAGCACGAAGAAGATCAACTCGATGGTGAGATAGAAGCGTTATTGGTCGAAATAGAGCAATTTACTGCCGCTTCTTTGCTAAGTGCTGAAGAGCATGAAAAAACGGCGGTCAAGGGCGTCATTATTTTCGTTTGTGGTGCCACTTTTCTAGGGGTGATTTTTTCTGTTTTTGTTACCCGGCTCATTACCCGGCCGATTGTACAGATTAACACCATGACCCGGTTGATTGCTCAGGGTGACATCAGTCAGAAAATCAAACAGCCCGGTTCAGATGAAATCGGTGAACTGGCGATATCAGTCAATCTGTTGCTTGACACTTTAAACTTTGCAGCTGATCAGGCTGATGCCATTACCCGGGGTGATGAATCCATCAATATACAACCCAGTGGTGATAATGACCGCTTTGGTCATGCATTGCTGAAAATGAAAGAGCAGATTTTTCAAAACAAGCGGGCACTGGAGCAAACTAATGACGACTTAAGGGCACAAAGCCAGCTCAAGAGTCAAATCTCAGCCATTACTGAATTGACCCAGGGGGCGAGCGAATTGCACCTGCTGGCCGACAGTGTCATTGGTGCGCTGGCCGAAATGACCGGTGCAGGTCATGGCGTGTTTTACCTCACGCGACAAGACGGCAGTTCAGTTGTTTTGGAATTATCGGGCAGTTATGCCTTTAAACAACGTAAAAATGTGTTGCCTGAAATCGCCATCGGTGAGGGATTGGTCGGCCAGTGTGGCAAAGAGAAAAAAACCATCCTGCTGACGCAGGCACCGACTGATTACATCCAAATCAATTCGGGATTGGGCGAACAGCTGCCACTGAATATTCTGCTGGTGCCGGTATTGTTTGAACAAACCCTTATCGGGGTTATCGAATTGGCCTCTTTTATCGCCTTTAGCAAAGGGAAACAATCGCTTTTGGAGTTGGTGTCAAACAACATTGGCATCGTGGTCAACAACCTGCTCAGCAAGCAAAAAACCGAACGATTACTGCGTGAAACCCAGAGTCAGGCCGAAGAATTACAAACCCAGCAGGAAGAGCTTAAGAGCGCCAATGAAAGTTTGCTCGATCAGACCCAAAGACTGAAAGTCTCCGAAGAAGAGTTAAAAGGACAAAGTGAGGAACTAAAGGTTTCCAATGAAGAACTGTCACAGAAGCAATCGATATTGGAGCAACAAAAAGAGCAAGTGGAGGCATCAAAACGTAAGTTGACGGTTAAAGCCGATGAACTGGCTCAGGCCAGCAAGTATAAATCTGAGTTTTTGGCCAATATGAGCCATGAGTTAAGAACACCGCTCAACAGTTTACTGCTGCTGGCCAAAAGTCTGGCGGACAATAAAAAAGGCAATTTGAACGAGACCCAGATTGAAGATGCCAAAATTATCCACGCCGGAGGTATCACTTTGCTGACATTAATCAATGACATACTGGATTTATCCAAGGTCGAAGCGGGTAAGCTCAATATTCATATCGAAACCCTGCAAATCGACGTGCTGGTCAGCAATTTACAAAAAATGTTTAACCCGGTGGCCGATGCCAAGGGATTGAATTTTGTGATTGAAATCGCCGAGCAGACACCCAAAAGCCTCTCTACGGATGCTCAACGATTGGAGCAGGTGCTGCGAAATTTACTCTCCAACGCGATAAAGTTTACTCAAAAGGGCACTGTGACGCTGAAGTTGGCACCTGCATCGCAACATCTGGACCAAATAGCCTTTTGCGTTACAGATACCGGCGTTGGTATTCCTCAAGACAAGTTGCAAGCCATATTTGAAGCCTTTCAACAGCAGGATGGTTCAACCAGTCGCAAGTTCGGTGGTACTGGCCTCGGTTTAACCATTGCCAGAGAGTTAACCCAATTGCTCGGTGGCCAGATCCAAGTGAACAGTGTGCTGAGCCACGGCAGTACCTTCACTTTGTTGTTGCCCAATGGCATGGTGCCGACGACAACAGCGGTTGAATCGACACCGCTGCCCGGCACCATCGAAGCACTGCCCTGTCAGCTGCCACAACAAGCTGTTGAACAGTATTACCCGCCGTTTGTCAGTGATGACCGCTTGAATATTCAAGCGGGGGACAAAACGTTATTGATCATTGATGATGATGCCATTTTTGCCTCTATATTGCGGGACTTTGCGGTGGATCAGGGTTATAAAGCGCTGGTGGCCGGCGATGGTCGCAGTGGCATCTATCTGGCCCAACAATATCAACCCAGCGGCATCATTCTGGATATCCGCTTGCCGGACATTGATGGTCACCAGGTGTTGGAACAACTCAAATTCAGCCTCAAAACCCGCCACATTCCGGTTGAGGTCATTTCTGCCCACAGTGAAAACAAAACGTTGACATTGCAGCAGGGGGCCATTGGTTTGTTGGTCAAACCGGTCAATGAGCAGCAGCTGCAGGCGGTGTTGACGAGAATTGCTGATATTACCGACTCGACCTTGAAAAATGTGCTGATCATTGAAGATGATCATGGCAATCAAATGGCCACGGCGCAGTTACTCCAAGACAAAGGTTTGACCATTACCTGTGTTGATAACGGCAAGGATGGATGCCGTGAGATCCTCACTGACAAATATGACTGTGTGGTGCTTGACTTGGGATTGCCTGATATGACGGGTTTTGCCGTGCTCGAACAGATAAGCGCAGGCAAAGCGCATAAAATCCCGCCGATTATTGTTTACACCGGCAAAGAAATAAGCGATCAGGAGCAGGCTGAACTGGAGAAGTACTCTTCAACCATCGTTATTAAGGGAGTGGGTTCTGCCGAACGTTTACTTGATGATATTTCTTTGTTTATGCACAAAATAGAATCGAAAAACCAAATAGGCGACGAGCCAACGGTGGTGCGATTGCATGATGAAAGTGCGATGTTGCAGGGTCGGCGCATTCTACTGGTTGATGATGATATGAGAAATACTTACGCGTTGTCAAAAAAGCTGCTTGAAATTGGTTTTGATGTCGAAATTGCCAGTAACGGCGAGGCTGCGGTGGAGTCTATGACCTGCGACAGCGGTTTTGAGTTGGTGCTGATGGATATCATGATGCCGGTGATGGACGGTCTTGAAGCGATCAAATGTATTCGTCAAATGGCGGTCTACCAAAAAATACCTATCATTGCTTTGACCGCCAAAACAATGCCCGAGGACCGAGAAAAGTGCTTTGAGGCTGGGGTGTCGGAATATATTACCAAACCGATTGATTTTGAAAAACTGTTGTCAGTCATGCGGATTTGGTTATTCAAACACTTGGAGGCCAGTGCAGCGAATGACTAAAATGGACCCGCTTGATAAAGTTGGATTGGAAGTCAGGCTGTTGCTAGAGGCGATTGATTCGTGTTATGGCTATGATTTTAGCCATTATGCTCAAGGGTCTTTACGGCGCAGAATACTCAACAGAGTGAGTTTGTCTGATTTAGCCTGCGTATCGGCAATGATACCCAAAGTGCTGTATGAGCCTGCTTTTTTCAACCTGTTTCTAAAAGACATGTCAGTTACTGTGACCGAAATGTTTCGCGATATTGATGTCTTCAAGAAAATTCGCCACGAGGTGTTTACCCAGTTGCAAACCTATTCTCGCGTCAACATTTGGCACGCCGGTTGTGCCACGGGTGAGGAGGTGTATTCGATGGCCATTATGTTGAAGGAGGAAGGATTGTTGAAACGCACCCGCATTTACGCCACCGATTTTAACAATTATGCATTGGATCTTGCGCAAAAAGGCATTTACTCACAGGATAAACTCGAACTGTTCAGCAACAGCTATCTAGGGGCCGGTGGTAAAGCCTCATTTTTTGATTATTGTCATGTTAACCATGGCAGCGCCAAGATGCTGGAATCGCTCAAGCAGAACATTACTTTTGCCAATCATAACCTGATCAAAGATCAGGTTTTTGCCGAAATGCACTTGATTATCTGTCGCAACGTATTGATTTACTTCGACCAGACCTTGCAAAATAAGGTCATCAAGTTGTTCAGGGACGCTCTGGTTCACAAAGGTTTTTTGGTGTTGGGTGACAAAGAGTCGCTGCAATTTAACTCGGTTGGCAGCGAATTTGACGAGTATGACAAATCCTGCAAAATTTATCGCCGTGGTAGTTACGATTAAAAATTAAGCAATTTCACACGCAGGTATTATACTTACAAACGTTGACAATTGTGCCAGCCTTTGTACCCTTTAGGTGAAGTAATGTGAATGAAGTTAAACCAAAAATACTGGTAGTCGATGATGAGCCGAACAATCATCGGGTTTATGAGCGAACACTAGAGCCATTGAATTTGCAGTTTGTCAAGGCAATGTCTGGGCAGGAGGCGTTGGTCTTCGCCTTTAAATATGATTTTTTCTTGATTTTGATGGACGTGCAAATGCCCTGTATGGATGGTTTCGAAACCGCATCCTTGTTATTGGATCACCCCAAAACCTGCCATATACCGATTATTTTTATTACCGCCTTTGCCCGAGATGAAACCTATGAGTTTCAAGGTTATGCCAACGGCGCGGTAGACTATCTGGTCAAGCCGATTAATGAAGAGATAGTCAAAAGCAAAGTCAGTATTTTTCTTGAGCTGTATCAGGAGCGGCAGGAACTCAATCGCGTTTGCGAAATACGCGCAAAAGCTGAAGAAGAATTGCGGGTACACAAAGACCAATTAGAAGTGCTTGTGCAACAAAGAACCGCAGCGTTGCAAAACTCTATAAATGAATTGACCGAGGCACAGGCGCAGCTAATCAGGTCCGAGAAAATGGCCTCTTTGGGACGTTTGGTGGCTGGCATTGCCCATGAACTCAATACCCCGATAGGCATCTGCGTCACCAGTGCTTCGTTTTTACAGGGAAAAATGGATGCCCTGAGCAAGGTATTTGCTGAAGGCGGGATGCGCAAAAAGGATTTGGCCAACTTTATCGACGAGGGACCCCAATCAACTCAGATCATTTTATCCAATCTCGGGCGTGCTTGTGAGCTTATCGACAGCTTTAAATTGGTGGCGGGTGATGTATCGAATGATAAGGTGCGTCCGTTTAAGTTGCATGTATGCATTAACCGGGTATTGCGAAGCCTTGCGCCTCAAACGGCTCGGGGAGAGCATAAAGTCAGTCTTGAAGGAGACCGCGAACTGACCATAGAGTCCTATCCGGGCGCCATTTCTCAAATTATCACCAATCTGGTGATGAACTCAATCATACATGCGTTCGATGATGTTGTTCACGGTCATATCGTGATCAAGGCAGTTTGCGAAAAGGACAGGGTAAAGTTGACATACAGCGATAATGGCAAGGGCATGGGCGATGAATCGACCCGGTTGATCTTTGAGCCCTTTTTCACCACGCGTCGTGGCAACGGTGGCAAAGGTGGCAGTGGTGGTACGGGTCTGGGCATGTACATCGTCTATAACCTGGTCACTCAGACGCTGCACGGCGATATTATGTGCACCAGTGAAGTTGGTAAAGGTACAGAGTTTGTGATCACCTTTGACCTTAAAACAACACAACCTCAACAGCTGCTCGTAGGTGAATGAAAAATAGCAGGGACAAAAATAGTCCCTACCAAATTGTTACCCTATTTGCTAGGTGCCCTGTTTACTCTCCAGCCAATATCTGTTCAATCACTTCCATTGCTCGAGGGTCATTCGATTGGCCTAGCCAAAACAGCGCTTTCTTTTTAATCGCTTTGCTTTGCGACGACTTCATCACATTAACCAATGCCGAGGTGGCTTGTTCGTCGGGTAACTGCGACAAGGCGAATACGGCTTTTTCTTTTATCGATTGAGGATTTGCCCCATCAATAATGTCCATTAGTATCGGTGCGGCATCACGTTTACCACGGTTGCTGCCTTGGGATAACCAGAACACGGCTTTTTCTCTGACTTCACGTAACTCGCTGGACCGGGCCAAATCGACCAACATGTCCCAAGCCTCAACGGTCTGTAATTGCGATAAAGAGAACACCGATTTTTCTTTAACATGCATCGAAGCAGATGACGCTAGCACGTCTTTTATCACGGCTGCTGTTTGCGGGTTGTTCGATTGTGCCAGCCAGAATATCGCTTTGTTTTGGATTGTTTCTGCACCGCTAAATTTGGCCAGTTGCAGCAATTTGTCTGCTGCGTGTTCGTAGCTGCTTTCACTCAAGCCGAAAATGGCTTTGGTGCGGTCATCCATTGCCCTGTCGTTATCGTTAACGATATCAACCAAGGTTTGGAATCCCGCTTTGCCTCGTGCCTGACCCAACCAAAATATGGCTTTGTGACGAATGTTTTCGGCGCTGTTGTTGCTCAATTGTTCCATCTTCTGTTGGGCGTAATC
>JABSOG010001059.1 GCA_013216025.1 Algicola sp.
TGGTTGGTGCAAATTTGCTGGAAAATAATGTTCAGGAAGCTGCCAAAGCTACCATCAGTTTCGACAAAAACTTCGAAGCCTATGGGGCGGTCGAAGGCGTTGCAGGTGTGTTATTGGCACCTGATAACACTGACCAATATGTCTATTGTTCGATCAAAGGCTTTAGCTGCGGCGATAATATCAAAACTGTGACCAATGCGGCGTTAGCCCAAGCAAATTTCGGACACGAACAAGTGAATTTGCTCGAAGTGTCGGCACTGGCTGGACAGCAACAAGCAACCCGTGAACGCAACGGATTAATTGAAGCTTACACCACTGAACTACAACTGCATACGGCCATTGGTTGCGCTCGCAGCGTGACAGGTGAGGGCGGTGCATTCTCACAAGTCGCTGGTCTGCTTAAGTGCGTTATGTCATTACATCAACGTTATATTCCGGCCATAAATGACTGGTACAAATGTGAAGAAGAAGACTTAACGTCTTGGCAGTCTTCACCGTTTTATTTTCCGGTTGAAGCACGGCCCTGGTTCCCTAATTCTGACGGGAAAGCCCATGTAGCCGCTTATAGCTGTATGAGCGACATCAGTTATTGCCATCTGATTTTGCAAGAAAGGGGCTTGCAAGAAAATCAACTTGATCATAACGATGTTCGAAATAACGGTTTTATGGCCTGTAGCGACCTGCGTTTGGTTGTGCTCAAAGGCAACAGCGAAGACGAATTGCTGGCCAAGATGCGCAAAATTGAACAACAGCTTGATGCGCCACTAAATGAGATTGCGCTTAACTGCTATCAAGATTTTATCAGCGGACCTAAAGCTGACTATTGTCTGTCGTTGATAGCCGAGTCGACAAAAGCCCTGCACAAAGAAATTCAACTGGCCAAAACCGGGTTGATGGTCACCTTTGCTGATCCTTCTGTAGAGTGGGAAACGCCAAAAGGCAGTTTCTTCAGCGCTAAGCCGATTAAAGACGAAGGTAATGATACTGTTAATAAAAACAACGTAGCCTTCTTATATCCTGGCATAGGCGCAACTTATCTGGGTTTGGGTCGTGACTTGTTCCATTTGTTTCCGCAGATAGTGCCGCCGGTTATCGCCCTTGCCGATGACATTGGTGAAACACTAAAAGACACCCAATTATACCCTCGCAGCGTACAGCGTTTGAATGTTAAAGCACTGGGCAAACTCGACTTGAAACTGCGCGGCGAACTGGCCAATATCGCTGAATGTGGTGTAGGTTTTGCCTGCATCTTCACCAAAGTGTTTGAGCAAGTATTCGACGTAAAAGCCGACTTTGCCACAGGTTACAGCATGGGCGAAGTGAGCATGTATGCGGCGCTTGGTTGCTGGCAGCAGCCGGGATTATTGAGTGCTCGATTGGCCCAATCTGACACCTTTAATCATCAGTTGTGCGGTGAATTACGTACTTTGCGAACCCATTGGGGTTTGCCTGATGTGGCCGATGGACAGTTCGAGAAGATCTGGGAAACCTACACCGTAAAAACCACTATGGACAAGGTGAGCATCGCGCTGGAAGGCGAAGACAGGGTGTTCTGTACCATCGTTAATACGCCAGACAGCTTGTTATTTGGCGGTTATCCGGCAGATTGCGAACGCGTAATTGAGAAAATGGGCGTGTGGTCAATGCCGCTGAACATGGCCAACGCCATACACAGCGCACCGGCCCAGTTGGAGTACGACAAAATTGTCGAACTGCATACCATGGATGTGACCGACAGAATCAACACCAAAATGTATTCAAGCTCGTGTTATTTGCCAATCCCCCAGCGCAGCAAAGCGATTGCCCACAGTGTGGCCAAATGCTTGTGCGACCCGGTGGACTTTCCTCGTTTGATCAATACCCTGCACGACAAAGGCGCACGGGTATTTGTGGAAATGGGACCTGGTTTGAGCTTGTGTCGTTGGGTGGGACGGATATTGAACGTTGACGCTGAGGCGCCTAAAGCGCACTTGGCCGTACCGGTCAATGCCAAAGGCACACCCGATGAGCTGACTTACCTACGGGCTGTGGCCAAACTGGCCAGCCACGGGGTTGAGCTTAATCTGAACAGCCTGTTTCACGGGTCGATTATTGTGGCTGCGACTTAAGGTCAAGGTCAAGAGCTTCAACACGGAGGCACGGAGGCACGGAGAAAGAAAGAGGAAAAGATAAAAAGATATAAAGACGAATAGATTTAAAGACCCGTTTTTGTAGGCGGGTGCTTTAGCCCCGCTTGTTTTTGATCTGCTCTTTCTTTCTCCGTGCCTCCGTGACTCCGTGTTGAGATCTTTAACTCTTATAAAAGAGAAGAAAAATGGAAAACATTGCCGTAGTAGGCATCGCCAATTTATTCCCGGGCTCTAGTGCCCCGCAGCAATTTTGGCAGCAGCTGCTCGAAAAACGCGATTGCCGTTCAAAAGCAACCAGCGAACAAATGGGCGTCGATCCGGCTAAGTACACCGGACAAAAAGGCGATACCGACAAATTTTACTGTGTCCACGGCGGTTATATCCGTGACTTCGACTTTGATGGCGAGGGTTACAAACTCGACCAAGATTACATGTCACAACTCGACGACCTAAATAAATGGGCGCTGTACGTCACCAAACAGGCATTAACCGATGCCGGTTACTGGGGCAGCGATGCGTTGGCCCGATGCGGCGTGTTTTTGGGCAACTTGTCTTTCCCGACCAAATCATCAAACCATTTGTTTATGCCTTTGTATCACAAAGTGGTCGATAATGCGCTTAA
>JABSOG010001060.1 GCA_013216025.1 Algicola sp.
TCATCACTGTTAAATCATAAGCCTGCTCAGTGCCTGAGCCTGCAATCACTGCCACTTTTTGAGTTTCACGCGTGATCACATTGACCGTTGCAACTAGGGTATTCGCTGGCCTGAATATCGACGAGGGACCAACAATCACCTCTATACGCTCAACGCTATCGAGGTTAACCGGGCCATTTAAAAACTCAGGCTCATTGACCTGATTCAGTTCAAACCCATTGATCATCAAGGTGAATTTCTCATTATCGTTGGCTGCCAAACCACGAACATTACCGGCATATCCCAAATCTTTCATAAATACATCAAAGCCCGGGATGACTTGCAATGCATCCCGTAAGCTGGTGTACCCCCGTCGCTGTATGACATCACGCGTAATGACATAGACACTGCCCGGTGCCAAATCCAGAAATTCTTCATGACGAGACAAAGTGGTAATTCGTACTTCTAATAATTCCTCAATCGACAAGTTAAAAAAGTCCGAGTGAGGACCTTTGTCATCGGTATTGGCATTGACGCCAAAAATTGAATAAATCACCAAACAAAACATCATTATGGGTTGGTTGAGTCGACTAACTTTCATCTGAAATCCTTAAGCTTGTCTTGCAAGTCAGCGGGTGAATATTTACCGGTATTTTAGTTAATATTAGAAAGTGGTCGCTTTTTAATCAAGGCAGTTTGGTTTTATTGTCAGCTTATGTAAGCAAATAGTTTGCCCATTGTGGAAAATCTCCATCGGTACCACCAAACAGACGAAGAAAGGGTGATAGTCACCTGTAGTCATGAAGAATAACTGTTGATCACCCATTTTTTCTTTTAAAACAAGCTATACACCGCTACTTGTTTTCACTATCCTATCGGCACTTACTGTTTTTTTTAAAAATTGAAGACAAAATGACAGCACCTAGAATCACCCTTTTTTCGCTTATTATGTTAAGCATCATCCATGTGTTTATACTGCGCAGTTTTAACAGCGAACTGTCACAAATACTGGCCATTGTTATTCCTGAGGTTGTTTTGGCGTTTGCGCTGTATTTATTGCTGCGCAGTCAGCGGGCCAAACAAGACAACTATCTGAGTCGTTTTGCGGCGGCGGTTGCCCATAGCAGTAAAATCAATCTGAAGTTTCGTTTTACTGAGAATAACCGTGACATGCCCGAAGAATGTGAGGAATTTAATAATTGGCTGGCCGTTATCGACCATTTGTTGGCCGAGGTTTACCTGTCGTCAGCCCGTTTAACCCCAATGTCTGAAGAGCTTCGTGATACCTATTCCTCATTTATCCAAAAAGCCACAATGCAACACAGTCACGGCAGTGTGTTGAGTGATTCAATGAACGACATGCTGGCTGTGACTGGCGAGTTGGATGATAACCTCATAAAAATCTTTGAAGCGGTTGATGCCGCAACAATTACCGTAGAACAAACACGAACTGATGCCGATAAGAGCCAGCAGAGTCTCAAAAAGTTATCGCAGCAAATTGAACAAACCGGTCAACAAATAGAATCGTTGAAGAAAGACACCGATCAAATAAGTTCGATTATTGGGGTAATTGATGCCATTGCCAAGCAAACCAACCTGTTGGCCTTAAATGCGGCCATAGAAGCGGCAAGGGCAGGAGAGCATGGCCGGGGTTTTGCCGTTGTTGCAGACGAAGTGCGTAACTTGGCTTCGCGTACCACAGAATCAACCAAAGCGGTCAGCGAAATGATTGTTCATATACAACAAGGCTCAGATGCTGTGTATGAACTGATGTTGCAAAGCCAGAATGAGACCGGGCAAACTGTCGAGATCTCTAATCAAGCCGCGCAAAAGGTCGACCAAATTCAGTCTTCGATGATGGAAATTCAACAGCTGTCTGATCAAATCAGTCAGCAGGTCAAGAAACAAAAAGCGGTATCAGATGAAGCACAATCTTCGGTCGAGGCGATGATTGTGCTCAACAGCGATACTTTGTCTAGCTCTAAAATTCAAGCCGTCTCAAGCGACGACTTAGATAGTCTGTCTCGCGGTCTTAAAGAAAAATTAGAAATGTTTGAGTTCAATGATATGACATGGGATACCAAAGCCAGACCCATCAAAAAAGCCTCACCCAAAAAAGAAGCTGACAGTACGATGGGCGAAATCGATTTGTTTTGAGTGCGGTAATTTAAGTGCCTAAAAACATCGGTATTCATAAATTAGTGTTATTATTAATAGACTCAACTAGGAGCCTGTCCGAGGATAATAATGACCGATGATAAAATCGCGCTGCACCGGCGGTTAACAACCAAATTTATTGGCATGGCATTTCTGCTGTCTTTTCTGCCTTTGTCCTTTCTTTATTACTTTTCAACCAACAGCGCCACCGAAATGCTGATCGAATCTTTGCGTGACGATCTTAAAGAAAAGTCCTTTCTGGTGGGGGCCGATATTGACCGCTACTTTACCCAGCGTGAACATGATGTCCGGGTATTGTCACAAGCCGATGTACTTGAAGGTGACGATATCGCACCGATCATCCAATATTTGACTGAGGTTATTCAAGAAACGCCTTACCTGGATGATATCGACATCATTGATACCAAAGGCATTGTCATTGCGAGTTCTGGCGAACAAAATGAAAAAGGCAAACACGTACTGGAACTCTATCCGGAACTGAGAAGTCTGTTTTCAGAGTCGCAACAGGCAGAACAAGGGCAGATATTTGTCTCGGAGATACTCGAACTTGACCATGGTCCGGGCTTGGCATTTTTGACCCCGATCAC
>JABSOG010001061.1 GCA_013216025.1 Algicola sp.
CAGTGCAAAATCAGTTCTGTGGACAGCTTGCCTGTCCCTGCACTGTTTTTGCTTTGACCCCCTTGCGGAGCCTCCGTACCTCCAGCCCCCAACGAAGCCACAACTCTTTTTTCTCCCCTCCGTTCCACCAGCCCAGGACGAAGCCTCACATCTCTTGCACTTTCATTTTGAATACCTTAATATAATTTGTATACAAATTATATTAAGGTATTCAAATGCTCACCAAAGACCTTTCTTTCTCCGCTATCATCGCTGGCTTGGTTGCCGTCATCGTCGGTTACTCCAGTGCCATCGCGATTGTCTACCAAGCCGCTCAAGCCGCAGGTGCTACCGATGCCATGATGAGTTCTTGGATTTTGGCCTTGGGTTTGGGCATGGGCATACTGGGTATCGGTTTGTCTTGGTATTACCGAATGCCCATCGTTATTGCTTGGTCAACGCCCGGTGCGGCTTTGTTGGCCACCAGTTTGGTGGGGCAGCGGTTGAGTGATGTTATCGGGGCTTTTGTTTTTGTTGCACTGTTGACCATTATTGTTGGGGTCAGTGGGTGGTTTTCAAAGTTGATGGCCAAAATCCCGATGAGCATTGCTGGTGCCATGCTGGGCGGCATTTTACTTAATTTTGGTGTGGCGGCTTTTGGTGCGGCTGGCAGCCAACCTGTGTTGGTTGGATTGATGTTTTTCAGTTTTTTGATTGCCAAACGGCTGTTGCCTCGATACGCGGTTATCGTGTTGTTGATGGTTGGCATAGGCGGGGCATATATGCTTGGTTTGATGCAATCTGATAGTGTTGAATTAACGTTGGCACAGCCAGTTTGGGTGGCACCGACACTCGACTGGAGTGTCATTATTGGCATCGGTTTACCATTGTTTGTGGTCACTATGACGGGGCAGAATATGCCAGGGGTGGCCGTGTTAAAAACCAGTGGTTTTGACGCGCCGGTTTCTTCTACGATCACCAGTTGTGGTATCGCTTCGTTGATATTGTCACCATTTGGTGGTTATACCTTTAATTTTGCGTCTATTACGGCGGCTTTGTGTTCGTCTGAAGATTCTCATCCCAACAAACAAAAACGCTATGTTGCGGGTATTGCTTGTGGGGTGTTTAATATTCTGGTGGCTTTGGCGGGCGGTACTATTATTGCCTTGCTGGCGTCTTTTCCCAAAGAGATGGTCAGTTGCCTAGCCGGGTTAGCGTTGCTGTCGGCTATTAGCAGTAGCATTTCAACTGCGGTGAGCGAAGTTAAATATCGAGAGGCGGCAATGATCACGTTTTTGGTGACCATTAGCGGCGTTCAGTTCTTTGGCATAGCCTCT
Source organism: Algicola sp. (assembly GCA_013216025.1). Taxonomy (GTDB): domain Bacteria; phylum Pseudomonadota; class Gammaproteobacteria; order Enterobacterales; family Alteromonadaceae; genus JABSOG01. The sequence goes on from JABSOG010001061.1 coordinate 1,317, forward strand.
GCATTCTGGGGGATAGTGGCGGGCATCATTAGTCACCTCGTACTTGTTTATCGCCCTGAACATCAAGCTATTGGGAAATTAAATAAAGCATTGGGGTTAAGAAAATGAAAAAAATCCCACTGTGGCAACAAATAAAAAATGATATTCGTCAAGACAAGCTGCCGATAGATCAATTGCTGACCCAACAATGGTTGTCTGATCATTATCAGGTCAGTCGTATTCCAGTACGCGATGCGATACAACGACTGTCGTTAGAAGGCTGGTTTATCGCTCATGGCAAAAAGGGCGTGCAAATTCCACCGCTCAATGCCGCACAGGCACAAGAACTGTATTTGATGCGAATGCCGTTAGAAGCACTGGCACTTGAATTGTCTTTTGACAACATTAACTTTGCTGTACTGGGGCAGGCCGAAGACGTGTTGACTCAACTCACAGACACCACTTCATTGACATCACTAGAGCAGGGGGTGTTGAACTGGCAATTTCATTATTGTTTGTATCAACCTTGCGAGCGCTCGATGTTGCTGCGAACCCTCACGCAATTGCATGAGCAGTGCGAACGATACCTCGGTTTTCAATCCCAAACCCTAGACTACCATACCCGCAGTGAGGCGGAACACTATCAACTGCTTAAAGCCTTGAGAGACAAAGACTTGGCGCAGGCACAAAAGGTTCTAAGGCGACATATTCAGCAGGCGGGTGAAATTCTTGTGGCGCACCTTAGTAGGTAACTGCTTGAATAATTGGGCAAAAGTAATGTATAACTGAGTGGCTAGAGCACCATATAGTTTAATTAACGCGCACCAGAATGTCGAAAAAGCGCTTAGGCAAAGAAGCCAAGTGCAGGAATAGTAGCCTATTTCAAGCTTGGATGATGCAGCATAAGCGCTTTTTCGCCATTCCCGAAGGGCGAGGCCAAAATTCCCTAACTCTGCGTTAAATTACTTTGATTTAGATGACTAAACCTGCAGTAATTTGCCTTGATTTAGACAATTTTGGCTCTCGCTGGTGACGATTAATTAAACTATATGGTGCTCTAAGGGCTTGTTATCTTTCATCATGATCCGCTATGAAAGATAAACGGGCGCTACTATACTGGTTAAATATTAACCAATTCTTTGTTCTGTAAAGGTATGCCGATGCTAAGCCAATTGTCGTTCAGTCAGAAAATCATTTTTGCAGCCTCAGTGTTGCTGGTCATTGTACAAATCAGTACCACTGCGGCAAATTATTATTCGCTGCACAACAGCACCCGAGAGTCGCTTGACCGCTCAATAGCGCAAGTGGGCAGTTCGGTGTCAGCCAACATAGCTAACTGGTTGAATGGCAAACTGGGCATTGTGGTATCGGTGGCTGATTCGTCATCAACGGCAGCCGACAATGCAGCAATTCTGGCCGTGGTACAACAAGGTCGTGATGCCGGTAA
>JABSOG010001062.1 GCA_013216025.1 Algicola sp.
AAGGTAGTTAAAACTGATTGGCGGCAAAATGCCCGTCAGATGTCCTGTTTGCACCAAGGCACCGTAGCAAATCCCCTTGTTGGGAATAGCAGCCAAGCTTTCTTTGGTCTGAATAATGGTTTGTTCAATGTCGTCATCGGCTGTTAAGGCCAGCGGATACAAGGTGGTAAACCAGCCAACCGTTTGCGTAGTATCGAGGCTAGCATCGAGGCTGGCGTCGATCGCTTCACGGCCGTGACCTTCAACAATGATGTGGTTGTCGGCAAAACCAAACGTGGCTTTGAGGGCAATGGCCAATGCGCTGAGCAACAGATCGTTGATTTGGGTGTGATAACCCTGATTGGCATGGCGCAGCAGTGCATCGGTCAAATCAGCAGGTAACGTAATAGTCTCGTTAGTTGATGGCTGACTGGGTAGCGCACACAGTGTCGACCAATCATGTTGCCCGGCGGTGACTTGTTGCCAATACGCCACCTCTTGCACATGGGTTTCACCACTCTTTTTACCATATTGTTGCACCGCCTTAACCCATTGGCGATAACTGCTGGTTTTTTCTGTCAGCTTTTTTCCGGTTAACAGCTGCTTCAGATCTTCGCCAATAATACGCCACGAAACCACATCAATGATCAAGTGATGAAAGGCCAGCCACAAGCGCTGGGTGCCATCACTAAACCCTGTCAAATGAGCCCCCTGCCAGAGTGGTCCATTGGTATAATCAAAATCGGTTTGCCATTGGGTCAACTTAGATTGCAACTCGGCTTCATTCAACAAACCGATATCTTGGCTTTTCAATACCAACGGCTCGGCAGACGCGTTATAGCATTGCTGCCAGCCACCTTCGCTTGGCTCAAAGTGAGCGCGTAAAATATCATGCTGTGCCACCAGCTCAGCCAATGCCTGTTCAAGCTGTTGGGTGCTAATCGTGCTGTTATTGCTGGTGCTCGGTAAAACCAGCATAAACGCCTGATTAAAATGGTGCGCGCTGGGCAGTGACTGAGCAAAAAACCACTGTTGTATCGGTAGTAAGTCAAAAGCCCCGTCGAGCAAACCTTGCTCGGCATTCACTTGTACATCGGTCGATGACTGGTTGAGCTGTATCGCCAGTTTGTTGATGGTCGGCGTTGCAAAAATATCTTTAACCTGAAGGGTAAAACCGGCCTTGCGCAAGCGCGAGACCAATTGAATACTGACGATAGAATCGCCACCGATAGTAAAAAAGTTGTCTTCAATACCAACCTGTTCTAATCCCAGCAAGTCTTGCCAGATAACGCACAATTGCGTTTGCAAAGCATTTTGCGGGGCAACATAGTTATTGTCAGGTATTGCGGTTTGCGGCAAAGCCGGCCTATCGAGTTTGCCGTTGACCGTCAACGGTACCGAATCAATAAAAGTGAAGGTCGAGGGCACCATATAATCGGGTAAACTGTCGGCCAATTGTTCACGCAACCCGGTAGAATTCGGGCTTTGTCCCGGCAAAGACACAATGTAGGCTGCCAAACTTTTGCGCCCGTGTCGTTCAACATCAATCACCACTGCCTGTTTAACTCCGGGCAAATCGGTCAAGACACTGATGATCTCATCGAGTTCAACCCGCAATCCTCTGATCTTCACTTGAAAATCGTTACGCCCCAGATAAATCAGATCACCTTGGGGTGATAGCTTAACCAAGTCGCCGGTTTTATATAATCGGGTATATCCCTTTGCAATATCATCGCTAGTGGCAAACGGGTTAGCGATAAAGCGTTCGGCGTTAAGTTCGGGCCGATTGAGGTAACCACACGACAACCCCGCCCCACCAATACACAGCTCACCGGCAACCCCGACAGGCACCAGCAGATTGGCGTTGTCTAATACATACAAACGAGTATTGGCGATAGCTTTACCAATATTGGTCGCCAAATCACCCGGCTGATACTGGTGCGCACTGGCACACACGGTCACCTCTGAAGGTCCGTAGGCGTTAAACACTCGGCAATGTCGGGCAAACCGCTCTAGCAAGGCTAATGACGGCGATTCACCCGCCGTTACTAGGGGTTTCAATGAGGTGCAGGCTTTTTCATCCATCAATGACAAAACTGTCGGCGGCAGGGTCGCCATTTCAATTTGCGCCTGACGAATCAACGAACCGAGCAACACAGGGTCGCGGCGCTGTGACTCAGTACACAAATAAACGGTCGAACCGTTCAATATCGACACATACAATTCAAACACGCAAGCATCGAATACGTAGGCGGCAAACATCAGGGTGCGTTGACAATCTGTAGTAGCAAAACAGTCCATTTGTGCCGCGACCAAGTGCAGGGTATTTTGATGGCTGATTGACACGCCTTTGGGCTGGCCGGTAGTCCCCGAGGTATAAATGACATAAGCCAAATCAGCAGCGTTGACCGCCAGTTCAAGATTTGACGTTTCGGCATTTCCATATAAAGAGTCATATAAGAGATCACTGTCCAGATCCAATAACACCACGGGTCGGCCCGCTTCGCTGATCCACTGGTCTAAATTGGCCAAATAGTGTTGTTGCGTCAAGACTAGCGGAGTTTGGGTATCATCCAATATAAATTGAACTCGCGAGGCTGGATACTCGGCTGAAACAGGCACATAGGCTGCGCCTACTTTGAGCACCGCCAACATCGCGACTACCATCTGTGGACTGCGGTCAAGATACAGGGCAACGAGGCTATTGGGCTTTAGATCATAACTGACAATGACATGGGCCAATTGATTGGCCTTGGCGTT
>JABSOG010001063.1 GCA_013216025.1 Algicola sp.
AAATTTACCTTTGATTTGAAAGGCAAAGGTTTTTCCATCGGGTGAAAGGTTGTAGGTTAAACTCATTAACAATACTCCATTTAATTGTTTTTTGATGTGACTTCATTGGGCAAACCGGACCACCCGGTCAGCTCGGCCTCAGTCAAATTACAAGGGGTTTCAACAACATGACTGTTTTTAGCATAGTCATTTATTGAAGATTCAGAAACAAAACTTTCGATTTTTGTGATAAGTTGCTGCGCCGTTTGATCATTCACAGTACTGACACCGGATAATAAATTCATGGCCTGATCTAACCAAGCGATATTGTCTGTGGTTTGTTGTTCTTGTTGGTTAAGTTGCGATTCCATTTGCTTAATAGGGGCAGTAGAAACAGCATCGGATAACTGTTCACATACCTTGGACAAGGCAGCGAGTTGATTACTGTGATTTGATTGGGACATTTTATTTATAATTAAACCAGTGTTTGGAGCCGTTGATCTTTGCGATTACCCGCAACAGGCCTGCAACAGACCTGCAACAGGACACTTTGAACATAGCAAATAATTTATCGGGTTGCGAACTATTTTGTAAAAGTAACGCTTATACCTGCGGTTTTTCAACGAATTGAAAAATAAACCTTGAGTCTGTTGACTGTGCATTTATGATATTGACAATACAATCTTAAAAAAGCATCGTTCAAAACAATGGTTCATATAAATAGCGACGACAGTAATCTGGTTTATTCCACCGATGGTGGCCGAGTGGACAAGGAAAAAACAGTCAAAGCAAGCGGCACAGCCTTTAGTGACGGTTTTGTCAGGGTAAAAAGAGAAACCAAGGGTCGTAAAGGCAAAGGTGTCACCACAATTGCCGGAATAGAAGCTGATAATGTAGAACTAAAGAAAATCGCGGCGACCTTGAAAAAACGTTGTAGTACTGGCGGTGCCATAAAATCTGGTATCATCGAAATTCAGGGTGATCAGCGCGAAGTGGTCAAAACCGAACTGGAAAAACTTGGCTACAAGGTAAAGTTTGCCGGTGGTTAATACAATACTCATTAATAAAAGCACGGATAAATAAGGGATACTATGCATCATTTATCACCGAATGAATTGTCCATTTTACTGGTTGAACCTTCTCACATGCAACGCAAGGTCATTATTCGCCATTTAGGTGAAGAGCGCATCAACGATATCGCCGAGGCTGAAAATATCAAGGATGCGATTAAGCACCTCAGCACTCACGAGCCGGATCTTATCATCAGTGCACTACATTTTGACGATGGCGATGGCTTGGAGTTTATCAAGACGGTGCGTAACCACCCACAATGGCACAGTATTCCTTTTATGCTGGTGTCTAGCGAACGGCGTAGAGCGCAACTCGAAGCCTTTAAACAAGCGGGCGTTGTGGCGATACTGCCAAAACCTTTCACCAGTCATCACCTCGGTAAAGCCATTAATGCCACCATCGATTTATTATCACCCCAAGAAATGGACCTGAGCTATTTTGATGTTCACGAGATAAGGGTGTTGGTGGTCGATGACAGCCGCCTTGCACGAAACCACATCAAGCGGGTGCTTAACAACCTCGGACTGCAAAAATTAACCGAAGCGCATGACGGGCAAGAAGCGATTAATCTGCTCAAACAATCAATGTTTGATTTGGTGGTGACCGACTACAACATGCCTGAGGTCAACGGCATGGAACTGACTGAGTTTATCCGCTCAAGTAGCGCTCAATCTCACATACCGGTGTTGATGGTGACCTCAGAGGCCAACGAGGCCCATTTAAGCAATATCGAACAGTCTGGCGTCAACGCCATGTGTGACAAGCCGTTCGAACCGGATGTGGTGAAACAGTTGTTGTTTAATTTGCTGGAGCAGGATTAATATTTGGTGTGTCGTCGCCAAAGGCTGTTTGGTTCACCCTTTTTATAATGGTGAACCAAACCCGCTAAATATCATGGAGCTGGTGACAAACCGGCAGGTAAAATGGTTTTTGCGACAATTCCTCAAGTCTTAATGCCATATTTCGCTTTATAGTCAACAAAAAAGTCTGCGATTTTGTCTTCCGGCAACGGTTTAGAGAAAAAATAGCCCTGAATAACATAACAGCTATTTTTACGTAAAAACTCGACTTGCTCTAGTGTTTCAACCCCTTCGGCGACCAATTTCAAATTGAGTTTCTGGGCCATCGCAATAATCGCTGAAGAGATCTCCATGTCATCCCTGTCCTGCGGAATATCCTTGATAAACGAGCGGTCAATTTTCAAAGTATCGACCGGAAAGCGTTTTAAATAACTCAATGAAGAATAACCAGTACCAAAGTCATCAATCGACAACGATACCCCGAGTTTTTTGAATTCGTACAGCTGATTGATGGCCGCCTCAACATCACCCATCAACATGCTTTCGGTGATCTCAAGATCGAGTTGTTTGGGATTAATGCCGGTTTGCTTAATCACCTGACTCAACAGGTTACACAAGTTAATGTCTTTGAGCTGGCGACTTGAAATATTAACCGACAACTTGCCAGTAAAACCTTGGCTAGCCAATTTGGCCAAAAAGCGGCACGACTCACGCAATACCCATTCACCAATTTGAACAATTTGTCCGGTAGTTTCTGCCACCGGAATAAAACGAACCGGTGAAATCATGCCTTTTTCAGGGTGTTGCCAACGTACTAATGCTTCAAAACCAATCACTTCACACAAGTCAATGTTCACCTGAGGCTGAAAATACAACAACAA
>JABSOG010001064.1 GCA_013216025.1 Algicola sp.
GACCATGCCGATGTATTTACGCCTAATAAGGATTGAGCTTCCAGATGGAGCCGTTGAAATACTCATCTATTAGGCGACAATAGCCCTGTCCGGTCGCGACAACCGACTTGGCCGGTTACTGCTAGAGTTCTGGCATCTATAAATCCTCCAGGGGGACATAAGATGTCAGGTAAACGAATGACAGTTAAACAGGTCGAGGTATACAGAATGGCTAGAAAAGAAGGTTTCACCCAAGCAGTTTCTGCTGCTAAATCAGGCATTTCAGAACGTTCAGGTCGTCGTATTGAGGGTCAATTATCAAATGCTTTCCCTAAGAAACACCCGGGTAATAATACAAGAGAGGACCCCCTGGATGGAATATGGAGTTCGAAACTTGTACCACTATTGGAAACCAATCCCGCGTTAACACCAGCAACACTCTTTGATTGGCTTGGTGATCATTGCCCTGGCGAATATGAAGCAAGTATTACCCGAACGCTACAAAGACGGGTCAAACAATGGAAAATAGTGTATGGACCGGACAAGGAAGTCATGTTTCGGCAAGTGAAGATCCCAGCATTAATGGGGATCTCTGATTTCACAACGTTAAAGAGAGTGACCGTAACAATTCAGGGCGTGACGTTCGAACACATACTCTATCATTATCGATTGGTTTTCAGCGGCTGGTGTTACGTTAAAATCATACTCGGTGGTGAAAGCTTCGCAGCGCTATCTGCAGGACTGCAGGAGGCGCTATGGCGTTGTGGAGGCACACCCATTGAGCATCGTACTGACAGCTTAAGTGCTGCTTTTAATAATCGTGCTGAAAAAGAGCAGTTAACGGTTCGCTATGAAGAGCTTTGCAAGCATTACAACCTTAAGCCCACGAGAAATAACCTCGGTATCTCCCATGAGAATGGCGCAATTGAATCCCCCAATGGCCACTTAAAAAGAAAAATTGAACAGGCGTTGTTAATTCGAGAAAGTAATGATTTTGAGTCGCTTGATGACTATCAGAGTTTTATTGACGTCATCGTGGGTAAAATAAATCGATCGGTCAAGACGCGTTTTCAGGAAGAGCGTGAGAGCTTAAATCCATTACCTAAAAGACGCACTCATGATTATCTACAAGAGTATGTGGTGGTCACAAGCAGCAGTACTATCGCATTAAAGCGTGTTACCTATAGCGTGCCATCGAAATTAGTCGGCACACGACTCTGTGTTCATGTTCACGATGATCGACTCGTCATGTTCAGTGGGCACGTTGAAGTATTTCAAACGGATCGTCTTTTTGCGGATAAAAACCACCGTTCACGCTCAATTGACTATCGTCACCTCATCGAATCACTGGCAAGAAAGCCGGGTGCTTTTTACTATTCACAACTGAGAGATGACTTGCTACCGAGTGAAGACTATCGGCAAATCTGGCGCTATTTAGATGATAATCTCGATTCGCGATCGGCCAGTCGGTATATTGTTAAAGTCTTACTGACCGCTGCGAGGAACGACTGTGAGGGTTCGCTTGGTCGCTATATTCTGAATCACATCAGTCGCGGCCAACTCCCTACAGAAACAGATTATCAAAAGAGATTTTCTACGGTTATAGAAATACCTGATATTATTGTCAAGCAACATGCCTTAAAGGATTATGACCAACTGATTTCTCAGGAGGTGCAATGTGGCTAATGTCGCTTCTTTACCCTTGTTACTGAAAACACTCAAATTATGTGCTGTCCAGAGATCCTGGGAATCAGTTGCTGAAAATGCTATTGATCGCCAGTGGACTCATCAACGTTATCTTGCAGAACTTTGTGAACAGGAAGTTGCTGAACGTCATCGAAAGAAAATACAACGATTCATTCGTGAATCAAAGTTGTTGCCAGGGAAAACGTTGAGTAGCTTTGATTTTAAAGAATTAATTAAACCGACTGTTCAACAAATTGAAACGCTAGGCAGTGACATAGGCTGGGTTCAACGCGCGGAAAACGTATTATTCTTTGGAGCGAGCGGCATTGGAAAAAGTCATCTTGCTGCCTCTATAGGCTACTCGCTTATAGAACGCGGGGTGCGAGTACGATTTACATCAGCGACATTGTTAGTACAGAGCTTACAAAAGGCAAGAAAGGAGTTAGGGCTTGCCGAAGCACTCAGTCGGCTGGATAAATTTGCGGTTATTATTCTTGATGATATTGGCTACGTCAAACCAACCGACCGAGAGGCACAGGTGCTGTTTGAACTTATTGCTCATCGCTATGAAACTGGCTCATTAGTGATTACGTCAAATCAGAATTTTAGTGAGTGGGATAAGATATTTGGTGATGCCATCATGACGGTGGCGGCAATCGATAGATTAGTTCATCACGCAACGGTACTTGAATTTGACGGTGACAGCTATAGAAGGAAAATGTCTATTAAGAGAGCAAAGAAGAAGTTGAAAATTTAACCGATGAAAGAATGGAACCGGCCAAGGCGGTTGTCGCGTACCGGACACGGCGGTTGACGTCTAATACGACCCCTCGAATCCATTTATCCCATCGTCTATATGGATTGCATTGTCGTTAAAATTCGACAAGATAAACGGGTAATCAATAAGGCTATCTATTTAGCTTTAGGCAGTTAACACTGAAGGTCAGAAGGACCTTTTAGGTCTATGGATATCTGAAAACGAGGGTGCTAAATTCTGGCTTAACGTATTAACTGAGCTCCAGAACCGAGGAGTGAAAGATATCTTAATTGCCTGTGTAGATGG
>JABSOG010001065.1 GCA_013216025.1 Algicola sp.
CACCTTGAAGTTAAGATTCAGGTTTTGCCTCAACTCTTATACTGCGTCTTGGCCAATTCTTCACGCCAATCAGCTTCTCTACCATGCTCATAAGTGATCACTTTGGTGTTGAATTCATTACCGACCGAGGAGTTAACCTTGATAGCAATCAATTCACCAGCCACATATTTGCCTCTTTCAATGCTGTCAAAGCCATGCAAGCGAATAATGTCGAGAATATAATAAAAGCGTTTGGCATCCACTGTGCTCAGTTCAAGGGTCAATTCGCCTACGATGTTACCATCGGGGTTTATTTGACCTTCGCCAGGCTCAATCAACAACAATCCTGCTTGATTCAACGGGGGCAAATCGTCCCGGTTGATTTCAACATCGTCGTCTTGAGTGTTCAATACGTGCACGCCGACAACTTCCAATTGAGTTATCAAAGATTTAATGCGGGCGCTATCGCTTTGATCAGCAAGGTACTTGAGGTTTTGGATGACTTTGTCGAAGTGATCGACAAACCCTTTGTATTTTTTGTAGAAGGTTTTTTGTTTGAGCTGCCATTCACTGCAAACCGTTTGGATCTGCTCAGCACTCAAGTCATCACGATCAGTTTTGACTTTGTTTTTAAACCAGCTTTGGATAAATTTTGGCTTTTCAAGAGTGTGTTCACTCATGAAGTATGCTAGTTCTGCCGAACGGCAAATTCGTAACATTTCATATTCGTCTTTGGTCATTGTGTCTGTAATGTAGTTTCCTTCGAATAGTGGACTGTAGTATATAGCACCCGGAGCAAAATAAAATGTATCAATTATGGTTTTTGACAAATAAATCGTTATTTATTGAACTTTTTTGCCCAACTTCGATAACAAATTCAACAAAAGGCTCTTTATTCGGTTCTTGTGGGCAACTATGCGGTTTGCCCGGGTTTTCATTATTGTATAAAAATCAACCCGCTAGTGGAGGAAATCGAGAGGGTTTGATGGTGGTTACCCATAAAAAAGGCTACCCATTGGTGGCCTTTTACGTTGTTTATCGTGTTTGGTTAGATAATCCCGTGCACTTTAACGGTAATCGTCAAAGTGACCATGTGCGTTCTGGGTAGGATCGGGGTGGTGTAAGTTGGATTGAGATTGTCATTGTCATTGTTTAAGTTGCTGCAACTGTTCGGGTAAATCGAGATCGAAAGCCGCATTATCCATAGGGACAGTGACCAGTAGCTGCTGGTGTTCAGTCAATAGTTGCTTAATGCTTTGGCGTTGCTCGCCGAGTTGTTTTATCTGCTCGAAAAATTGGCCAGGAAAAATCACTGGCACGCCGTTGGTGTTTTGATAACTACTGGCGTGAATTTTGTCTGGTTGGCGTTGCCAGCTGGCTTTTAGTCGCTGTAAATCTTTGGCTGTGACCGCCCATTGGTCGCCCAGTAATATCATCACGGCAGAGATGCTTTTGGGCAATTGACTGATACCAAAGAAAATGGAATAGGCTTGTCCTTTATGCCAATTGTCGTTGAATATAAAGCGACAACTTGGGTGGGTGACTTTATGGCTGATTTCTTTGCTATTTGCCCCTAACACACAATAGAGTTGCTGACAGATTAAGGCGCACAAATTAATACGGTTTTGCAGCAGTGGTTCACCTTGGTATTTAACCAATTGTTTTGCTTGGCCCAAACGCGATGAATTACCCGCCCCGGGGATTAAAATGGCCAAAGTCACATTTTTACCTGAGCTTTTACGTCTTTATCAGGTAATTGCAGAGAATCTAAACAGCCTGACAAAACCGCTTGAATTTCACCGACGATGCCAAGGGCGATACTCTCGGGTGAATGGCCACCGAGTTTTAGCCCAACTGGGCCAAATACCCGGTGTAGTTGTGCCTCTATGGTGGTGTCACAGTCTTTTAATAATTTGTCTCGTCTTTTTTGTGGCCCAAGTAAACCGATGTAAGGGATGTCGGAATTCAGTAAGTGATCAAGATATTGTAGGTCCCGCTCGTATTGGTGGCTCATGACAACCGCCGCATTAAATTTCCAAACCACAAATTCTGCTAATTCGCTGCGTTTTATGCGAATCACCATTCTGGCTTGCGAGAATCGTTCAGGTTTAATGTAGTCGGGGCGGTGATCGATAACCGTTACCTGCCAGCCCAATTGTGCCGCCATGTTGACCACGGGTGGTACATCTGGCGATGCGCCACAAATCAGTATGCGGTAGGTCGGGTTTAAAGCGACGACCAGAACGCCCGGTTGTTCGAGTTCGCTTAGTAGCTGATCTTCTTCATATAAAAACAGCATTTGGTTGTCTGTTAATGACAGCGTGAGGAAAAATGGTATGCCGTCATCAACATCGTTGAGTACTTCAATGAACGATTTTCCGTCGCTGTCGCAGGCCTTTGGCAGAAATTTAAGTAGGATATGCACGGCACCATCGCAGCCGAGTCCCAAGCCCCAGATTAAATCAGGGTCGCCACGCATATCGTAAGTGATGCGTTTGTCCTCTTCATTGGCAAACACCTGCTCGGTGTGGGCGATGATATCGCCTTCAAGGCAGCCGCCACTGAGCAGCCCCCAGCTTTTGCCTGACTGGTTTATCAACATCATCGCTCCAGCTTTGCGATAGGTCGACCCTTGGGTTTCGGTGATGATAGCCATTACATAATCGGCGTTGGGATCATACTGGTCTAAATTGGCCAATAACTGGTTCATGGCGCGGTTATTCCCAGTACCTTTGGGG
>JABSOG010001066.1 GCA_013216025.1 Algicola sp.
CTTTTAGCATCGCCAAATCGATCAATGCATTAGAACAACTGACGCTTGATTACACCCAAAGCTTATTTTCATTTCAGTTTGCCGCACTCGATTATACCGACTCGATGAACAACGGTTACGCTTACAAACTTCAGGGCTGGGATAATGACTGGATTTATACTGACGCTAACAACCGCCGCGCAACTTACACCAATATTCCGGCGGGCGACTACACCTTGCGGGTTAAAGCCTCTAACAAAGACGGATATTGGAATGAACAAGGCAAGTCGCTAAACATTACCATCGAGCCAGCCCCGTGGGAAACTTGGTGGGCTTACACCATTTATGGTTTGTGTGTTTTGGCGATGATTGCTGGTTTTGTTCGCGGTCAGCGCCGTAAAGAGCGTTTTCAGCATCAAAAAATTCTTAACCAAGAAGCGGTTAACCAGCAGCTTCAGCAGGTCGATAAACTCAAGGATGAATTTTTGGCTAATACGTCTCACGAGCTACGTACTCCGTTAAATGGCATCATCGGTTTGGCTGAATCTTTAATTGATGGGGCCACCGGCAATTTGCCTGATAGTACCAACCGCAATTTGGCGATGATTGTCGACAGCGGTAAACGATTGGCCAATCTGGTTAATGACATTCTCGATTTTTCTAAACTTAAGTCCAAAGACATTCCGTTAAACCTCAAAGCCATTGATTTGCGTACGGCTGTTGAGGTGACACTGGCGATGTCGGCCGTGTTGGTGCGAGGCAAAACCTTGGCGTTTATTAACGAAATTCCTGAAGATCTGTCGCCAGCCCATGCAGATGAAGACAAATTGCAACAAATTCTGTTTAACCTGCTCGGCAATGCCATCAAATTTACGGATAGTGGCACAGTAACAGTCACGGCGTTCAGTGCCGATGGGGTTTTGTCGGTCAACATTATTGACAGCGGCATTGGCATCGCACTAGATAAACAAGACAGTATCTTTGAGTCGTTTGAACAAGCCGATAGCTCAGCCACCCGGCAGTACGGCGGCACCGGTTTGGGATTGACGGTCACTCGCCAGTTGGTTGAATTACATGGGGGCACGATATCGGTGGCTTCACAAGAAGGCGAGGGCAGTACGTTCACTTTTACCTTGCCTGTCAGCGATGAGTCGGTCAGCGAAAGCGGACTGACGCCGCAACTGACCCAGCTTAGCGAGATCACTGCCGACAGCCAACAAATGGTGCAAGAGGTGCAAATGCCCACCCTCAGCACCGTCACGCTTGATGATCAGGGTGGTGAAGGCAATCGTCCGTTTTATGTGTTGCTGGTAGATGATGAACCGATTAATCTGCAAGTACTGAAAAACCATTTTATTGGACTCAATTACCACGTCACCACGGCCTTAAGTGGCGAACAGGCGCTGAATCATGTCGATGGTGAGGTACGCTTTGACTTGGTGTTGCTGGATGTTATGATGCCGAAAATGTCGGGTTACGAAGTGGCCATTAAAATTCGAGAAACCCGTAAGGCCCACGAACTGCCGATCATTATGCTGACCGCCAAAAATCAGGTCGCCGATTTGGTTGAAGGTTTTTCGTGCGGTGCGAATGATTATTTGGCCAAACCGTTTTCTAAAGACGAGCTGTTGGCGCGAATTAAAACCCAGCTTAATCTGGTTAAAATTAACTCTGCTTCGGCACGTTTTTTCCCGAGTGAATTCCTCAGTATGCTCAGCCGTGATTCGATAGTCGATGTACGATTGGGTGACCAAATTCAAAGCGAAATGACCATTTTGTTTTTGGATATCCGCGCCTTTACGCTGCTGTCCGAGAATATGACACCCAAAGAAAACTTTGACTTTTTGAACGAATATCTCAGTTACGTTATTCCGTCGATTAACGACAATAATGGTTTTATCGACAAGTATATAGGTGATGCGGTCATGGCATTGTTCCCCGTTTGCGCCGATGATGCGGTTAAGGCCGCTGTGGCTATTCTGAGGAAGGTAGAACAGTACAACGAACTGCGCATTGAAAGAGAGCAGCAGACAATCTCTATTGGTATCGGCCTACATACCGGCAACCTGATGCTGGGCACCATAGGTAACGACCAGCGCATGGACGGCACGGTTATATCTGACGCGGTGAACTTGGCGTCAAGGCTTGAAGGGCTGACCAAAACCTATGGTACATCGTTGGTGGTCAGTGATCGCTGTTTTGAAAAACTCTCACCAGATCACCCGTTCAACCATCGCTCATTGGGCAGGGTGCAGGTTAAAGGCAAAGACAAAGTCATTGGCGTGATTGAGATCATGGATGGTGAAAGTGAACAGGTGCTTGAGGCCAAAAAATCAACGCTTGAATCTTTTGAAAGGGGCCTGAAAAACTATTTTGACCGTGACTTTGAAGAATCGGCCAGAGCGTTCAAGCAGGTATTAAAACTCAACCCCGACGACCAGACAGCATTGATGTATCACAAGCGTAGCGCGACCTACATGGTCAACGGCGTAGGTGCCAAGTGGGATGGGACTGAGAGGATGGATTCTAAGTAGGGCTGCTTGGCTGGCTTGGCTTGGGCTGGTTTGGTGCCTGCGGCACGGGCGGCCCACGGCCTTGAAGGTCAAACGATCTCAACACGGAGGCACGGAGCCACGGAGAAAGAAAGAGGAAAAGATATAAAAGAACATGACTTCTTTGATCGCGTGTAATCTGTGGTTGATTTTATTTAAGTCATTTATACTATTTGTTTGTTTT
>JABSOG010001067.1 GCA_013216025.1 Algicola sp.
TGAAACTAACCTGTCGTTTTTGGCAACGGTTGGCTCTATCAGCCCTTATATAGGGTTGTTTGGTACCGTATGGGGTATCATGAATTCTTTTATTGCCTTGGGTCAAGTGCGTCAGGCGACCTTGGCGATGGTTGCACCGGGTATTGCCGAAGCACTGATAGCCACCGCCATGGGCTTGTTTGCCGCAATACCAGCGGTTATCGCTTACAACCGTTTTTCGCATAAAGTCGAAAAGTTAGAAAACAGCTATGCCAACTTTATGGAAGAGTTTTCTAATATCCTGCATCGTCAGGCGGCGAGTATGACTGCGTCAAGTAAAGCAGGATAGGGCGAGGTAAACCACTGATGTATACCAGAAAACGCCGTAAACCGGTGGCCGAAATCAACGTAGTGCCATACATCGATGTGATGTTGGTATTGTTGATCATCTTTATGATCACCTCTACTGTTGTAACTCAAGGGGTGACTGTCGATTTGCCCAAAGCCGATGCACAACCACTGGACAAAGACAGCTTAACGCCGTTGGTTGCCTCGGTTAAAGCCGATGGTACTTATTATTTGACCGTTGGAGACAGTGTCGACGAAGCGCTTGATTTGGAACAAATAATGACGCTTGTCGCGGCACATTTGACAGTTGAGCCACAAACCCCTGTAATGGTCAATGGTGATGGCAATGTTGCTTATAAAAGTATCGTTGACCTGATGGTGGTCTTAAACAAAGCTGGTGCTCAGTCTGTAGGACTGATGACCGAAACTCCCGAGAAATAAACTGTGTTGGCCAATAATTTTATCGTCTCGTTATTTAAATCTTTTGGATTACACCTCTTTATTGGTGTGGGTTTGGTGGCAAGTGTCACTTTAAGCCCTGACGAAAAACCCAAACCTGTCGCGCCAGCCGTACAGCCCGTCAAGGCCGTGTCGGTCGACACCAACAAATTGACCGAGCAGGTCAATAAAATCAGAGCGACCAAAGCCAAAAAGCAGGCGGCCGAGCGCAAACGAGTTGAAGATTTGGAAGCGCGTGCGAACCGGGCCGCTAATAAACGTAAAAATCAAGAAACCAAAATAAAAGATCTGAATAAGAAAACTCGGCAGTCGCAGGCCGAAAAACGCCGGGCCGACGCCGCAGCGGCAAAAGCCAAAGCCAAGCAAAAGCGTGAAACCCAATTGGCCAACAAAGCGGCAGACGAAACGAAAAAACAACTCCGCCAAAAAGCCGCAGCCGACAAAGCCGCAGCTGATGCCAAAAAGCGCAAGATTGACGCCGAAAAAGCAGAGAAAAAAGCCGAGGCTGATCGCCAAGCCAAAGCCAAAAAGCTTAAAGAAGATAAAGCCCGCAAAGCCCGCGAAGCCCGATTACGCCGCGAGCAAGAATTAATGTTACAACAGCAAATGGCGCAAGAGCAGGCTGCCCGAGACAAGGCGCACAACCAACAGGTTTTGGGTGAAGTCGAAAAATTCAAAGCACTGATCATGCAGCGTATTAAGCAAGGTATGCGACGAGACGAAACCATGAGAGGAAAATCGTGTCGGGTGAATGTAAAACTGGCCTTTAACGGTCTGGTCACCAGAGTCAAAGTACTCGGTGGTGATCCGCAAGTCTGTGACGCGGCCAAAGCCTCTATTTATAAATTAGATAAAGTGCCCATGTCCAAAGATCGAGCTGTTTTTGACGAATTAAAAGATATTAATCTAACGTTTGAACCGGAAGTTTAAGTAATGAAAAAGTTAATACAAGCCGCAGTAACGACATTGGTTTTACTGCAAACCAGTTTGGCCCACGCCGCATTGGAAATTGTGATCACCGGCGGTACGGATGAAGCCCGTCCTATTGGTATAGTGCCATTTAAATACGAAGGCACAGGCACACCGCCAAATATTGTCGATGTGGTTGCCGAAGATTTACGCCGCAGTGGCAAGTTCAATCCCATTGCTGTAATCAACATGCCGCAAAAGCCGTCACAAGACAGTGAAGTCGATTATGCGGCTTGGGTTGCTGAAGGTGTTGAAGTGATAGTGGTGGGGTCAATTAAAGAATATGGCAACAATCAATATATGGTCACGTTCTCGTTGATTGACGTATTGCGTGGTCAAATTACCGATGGCAAAGCACAAAGACTCAGTGACGGCAAACTGGTCGAAAGCAAAGATCATGTTTTAGAGTTACCTCGCCAGGTGGTTATCGAACCCAAACAATTTCGCCAATACAGCCACCGCATCAGTGACGTGGTTTACGAAAGGTTAACCGGCGAGCGCGGCGCGTTTCGAACCCGCATTGCTTACGTGATTGTTCGTGATGGCGACCCTAAACCCTTCCAACTGGTAGTGGCTGATTATGACGGTGCTAACGAAATTTCATTGTTGCGTTCAAACGAACCTTTGATGTCTCCTGCTTGGTCGCCCGACGGCACCAAACTGGCTTATGTGACTTTCGAAAATCGCCGGGCGCAAATTTATATTCAAGATATTTACACCGGACAACGCACCTTGTTGAGCGCCTTCAATGGTATTAACGGTGCACCGCAATGGTCACCCAATGGTGAAGATATTGCGATTGTTTTGTCTAAAGGCGGCAATCCAGATATTTATGTCATCAACACCAAAACAAAAGCTTTAAGGCAGATCACCCGCAATAGAGGGGTAGATACCGAGCCTTCTTGGTCGCCAGACGGAAAAAGTGTGACATTTACGTCTGAACGGGGTGGCAAACCGC
>JABSOG010001068.1 GCA_013216025.1 Algicola sp.
CTGAGCGCTCATGCACATTATCTATCGCCTTGCTTGGCACTGTATTGACGTCTTTTGAACCACTGACAGGTGTCAGCTTGGTCAATGGATTGCCGCTAACCACACCCACTCTGTGGTTGGGGTTATTCCAGTCTAGCCCCGGGAATTTTTGAGCAAAATCGATATGCGAGATATACTCTTTCATCACAATTTTGCTGGTGTCGTTTTGTGCATCAGTAATCCCCCCTTTTTGCACCAACGCGGCATTAATAATCTCTTTTCGATTAGCGTCAGAAGGTACTTCCATCCAGCCAATCGCCGTGCCGAAGACAAAAAGCCAATCTTTAAAACCGCTGGCTTTGGTATGGTTTCTCAGCTTATCCATGATGGTTGACAGCTTTTCAACGGGATAAGCCCCGGCCAAACCTCGAAAGTAAAACTCAGGCGCCATGAAAATTTTCAGCGTTGAACTGTCGCCATCTATCTGGCTAGATTTACTGGCTTCATCAATACATTTGATCATCACGTTGACACGATAATCGATGTCAGCATCACTATCGGTATTGCCCATGTAGGTCCACTGACTGGTGCTATTTATGTAAGAAGTGAAGGTATTTAACTGGTAAGAAACGAACTGCGTTTTACTATAGGCCATTTTAATTCTCGCTGGTTTGTTTGCAATTGAGACGTTCAAATCTTTGCTCGATACAAACATTTAAACGTCGAAGTCAAACCAGTTTACTGGTGTCAGTTAATACAAACTCCGGGGAAACGACTGAAAAACACCGGTAATTACCGAGTTCCGTTAAACGACCCTAGGGGTTGATGTACGGTGTTTGGCGGGTGATCAAGGTCCTCCTTGGCGAATGATCTCAGTCAACACTTTCAAGTTGGGTAAACGGTCAACAAAATAAGCGATGGTCTGGCCATTCTGATGCTTTATTTGAGTGGTCGTCGCAAAAGAATACTCTTTCACCTCTAATTCTTTCCATAAATATTCTTTTGTCGTGCCATTGTGGTAAACATCTATACCATCGTCATGCAACACGACGATCATACTCAAATATCGAAAATACTTTAAGCCGAAAAAACACTGATAAAAGACAGCACAGCTCACCAAAGGAAAAAATATGTTTTGCTCGTTAGTTAAACCAGCCTCCCAAATGGGTCTTAATAACATCCAAAGTCCTGCTACGAACACAAGTGGCATTCCAACCATATAAGCGACTTTTATCCAAACAGGATAAAAGACTTGAATTTCATCATTGTCCAATGGGTGCTCCTATTTTAATTGTCAGTGACTATAAAGGCAAAGCGCTTAATAAGCCTGAACCCCATGTTTCAACAATAATCGAGGCAAAATATCATCAAGGTTTTGCACTTCTTTGTCTTCAAGTTCAATCAGGTTGAAGCCGTATTTTTTATACAGTGCAATCTTCTTTTTCTTACGAGCCAGATATTTCTGGTCGTTTTCATAACCCCAATATTCAATGTAGACTTTGCCGGTAGGGATATAGAAATCACAATAGACATCTTCTTCAATCGGTAGTTTTCTTTCGTAAGCATGAACAATTTCTGCCATGTACAGCCAATTGTCGATCAGCATTTCAGCTTTAGAGCGCACAAAATGGCCATCGGCGGCACGGTGTTTTGCTGCAAACTTTTCACGAAAGCCCACCTCTTCAGCACAACTTTTTTCAGTGACTTTCTTTTCAACAGCAGTGCCTTTAACGTGACTTACTGTTTCAATCAACGAATTAGCACTAATAATCGACTCAGGCCAACGGACAAAAGGAATGCCTGACTTCTTATCTTCTGCCTGCACCCCACCACGTTTCTTACCGTGCTCAGTGATCAGCCAACCTTTAAGTCCTTTGTTCAACCAACCCAATTCCGACAAAATAAAGTTGATCTTATTGGCCGACAATTCGAATTGTTTGCCAATGACTGTTGAGCTAATCAACTTACCACTGGGCGTTGGTGCAGCAGCCGCTTCAAGCGTCATATCTTCAGGCCAAACAATGTACTGACCATATTGCTTGGTTTCTTTGTATTCCCCGCCTGCATCGTGGCCTTTTTGTGTCAGTGCCCACTTGTCTTGTTCTTTGGAGATATAACCTAGGTTTTGCAGTTGATTGAACAGCTCTTTGGAGGATATCGCCAATATTTTTGACAGCGCAGTTGTTGATATTTTTTTCATAAGTTAGCCGATGTTTGAATTAGATTTTTATTGATGTTAAATACGGTTCTTTATCGGCACTTTATCGCAAAGTTTGGCTTTTGACAAATGGAATTAGCAGTACTTGTGCTGTGACTATCGTAGTGCGCTATACATAATACAACCCTATGTAGTTTATGTTTAAATTTCCGATTCAGGTTTTGCAGTAAACTAACCCTAACGTAAGTTGGTTACAATAGGTTGGCAAAAAGTGAGGTTAAAAAGAATTAAAAACGTAGCCCATATTAGTGGGCTACGTGCTTAATAGACTATCGACAGGAGCCTTCAAAAGGCTTGAATCAATCGCACCAACATGTCGGGTTGTTCAGCAAATACTCCAAAATCCATTACTGAGTTATGGTTCTATATTTCAATTTGGTTAGTAATTTTTTTGATTTACTCGGGGTTCTCACCCATCGTTAAGTCCCAAATTTATTTTAAATCAGCTGGCCCGTTACGTCGATTAAGCAAACTATCCACCCCCATGCTGTAGTCCATTCCTTCTCCTTG
>JABSOG010000106.1 GCA_013216025.1 Algicola sp.
GGAGCGACGGAGAAAGAAAGCGAAGGGCAAAAGCAAACCTTTAAATCTGTGATACAACCTACCCTTTTTGTATCTTTTAGTGTTTTCCTCTTTCTTTCTCCGTGCCCCCGTGACTCCGTGTTGAGGCTTTTGACCTTAATGGCCGCAGGCCAACCCTAGCGGTAGCGCCCTACATTTGGGGTATAGCCCCCTACTCAAACCGATAAGAAACGCTGGCACCAATGGTTCGTGGATGCGGGCGCAAACGAATGCCCGAAACCCCAAAGTTTTCTTGGGTACCCGTGTAATACTCTTTGTCTGTCAGGTTTTGAATGTAAAAAGTCACTGCCCACTGCTCTTGAGACCAGCCAGCTCTAAGGTTGGCGATGTTGTAATCTGGGCTTAGGTAAGGAAATTCACCGTATGGCATGGCTCTGACCAAACCAGAGTTTGGCGATGGTCCACGAGTTTGCTTGTTGGTCAAACCTTCGACATCAGAATATTGACCATCACGGTGAATAAGCTCCAGCCTCAACCACATATCAGAATTATCCATGTACCAGCGGTATTCACCCACCAAATTGGCGGTGACCTTGGGGGCTTTGGGAATTTCTAATCCCTTAAGATGCACCACAAATCCGCCAGTGATCTCTGCCGAGGTGTTGCTGGTGATCTCGGTATCTTGATAACCCAAACCACCACTCAAGGTAAAGTTTTCGGTGACAATACCAACAAATTCCAGTTCTAAACCAAAGGCTTGAGCCTCTTCAATATTGATGGTTTGTTCGAAGTTAGACGACAAATCACCCGGCGTCAAAAAGCGGAAAGATTCGAGTTGCAGATCGCTCCAATCAAGGCGGTAAATTGAACCGTTAACACGCAAACGGTCATCTAAAAAGTCACCTTTGAAACCCGCCTCGTAATTCCACAGCGTTTCGGCATCAAAAGGCACCGAAAAAGCAATATCACCCTCGTTGGTATTATTACCCAGACTGGTTCCGCCCGCTTTATAACCCTTAGAGATAGTGCCGTAAATATTTAAACCGTCTTCCAATTCATAACGGGCCACAAAGCGTGGTGATACATCAGTAAAAGTACGTTCGGCGCTCACTTCGGGGCGCGAATAGTTTTCAAAACTCTGGTAAAAATCATAACCTGGGCCACCGGGATAACCGGGAGAGTCTGGGAAACAACAAGTGGGGGCAATGCCAAAAGCGGCAAATTCATTGGTGATCTTATCGCGGGTATAACGAGCACCCACAATTAGGTCAAGTTTGTCTGATTGGTGCCAGGTGTAATCAGCAAACACAGCCAAAGAGTCGACAGTAAACTTACGGCTGTTCCGCAACAATCCTAAATCTGCCGGAAAAGGTGGCAAAAAACCGATGCCGTCCAAGGTACCCGTAGAGTTGCTCGATACGCCCACTTTATTTGCCTGCTTTTGCTCGTCATCAGCAACCAAAAAACCGGCGGTAAAATCGGCATTGTCGAGTGACCATTGCGCCCTTAATTCGGTGCTCCACGAATAACCCTCATAAAGGTTACTGCGATAAAGTGCATCGACCCCGCCAACCAAATCATTGTCGAATAATCTTGAAAGCTCAGCATCAATAAACCCAGTGATCGATTGTATCGTTAAGTCGTCGCTGACCACATGAGTGATATCAACAATACCCACCATTGATTCGTTATTGGTGAACTCTTGCAAATCGTGGCTGAGCCAACTGCGATTTTGCGGAT
Source organism: Algicola sp. (assembly GCA_013216025.1). Taxonomy (GTDB): domain Bacteria; phylum Pseudomonadota; class Gammaproteobacteria; order Enterobacterales; family Alteromonadaceae; genus JABSOG01. The sequence continues at coordinate 1,720 of JABSOG010000106.1, forward strand.
AAAACCCAGTGCCCGGATCGATAGCACTGCCGGTGCCAAAGGTATCAACAGAGTCTAAATCCATCACGCCCGAGGGGACATTTTCATCAGTGCCTTGCTCTTCTTGGGTGTAAATAAGCGTGGTTTTCACGGTGGTGTTGTCTGACGCTTGCCAAGTGGTTTTCAGTCGTCCCATATGGTATTCATGGCCGCTGTCTGGGGCGCCAGTCGCGACGGTATTGTTTTCTACCATGCCCGGACAACTGGCCGCAGAAGCGCCAGCGGCACAGGCATTTTTCACCATACCCGAGCTGTCTTCAAAGTAATAAACACCTCGCATGGCAAAAGTATCTGACACAGGCACGTTGAGAATGCCGGTAAAGTTGTATGAGCTGCCCGTGGTTTTGTAGCTCTCGCCACCTATTATAAACTTGCCCTCAAACTCATCTGAAGGGGCTTTGGTGGTAATGTTTAATACGCCACCCAATGAGTTACGACCAAAAAAAGTGCCTTGCGGGCCACGTAATACCTCGATTCTTTCCATATCTGGCAGTTGCGGGTTGGCTACCTGATTGGGCACCGAGGCAACACTAAAGCCATCTAGGTACATACCGATGGAATTGACAAAAGCAGTTTCACCCGAGACCAAATTATTGACCCCGCGCACACTGATACCAATACCCCGGCTACCGCTTTGACCGTCTTCGGTAAAGCCAATATTGGGTGTTAATGCCAAATAGTCGCTACCCGATTTGATATTACTCTTTTCAATCAGGTCGCCTCCAAAGGCCGAAACACTAATCGGCACCTCTTGAATATTCTGTACTTTTCTTTGCGCGGTGACGGTGACGACTTCGAGCTTGGGTGCTTTATCGGCTGAAGGGTCATTGGCCTCTTCATCTTGCGCATAAGCATAAGGGGTTAGGCTGAGTAAAACACCTAGGGCAACGGGAGTGAATCGAAACGAATTTTTGTTGTTCATATTTTTTGGTTCAATCGTTAAAAGTTTATTGTTTATAAAGTTTTTTTGCCTAATTGTAAATCTTTGATGGGATTTTGTGGGGGTATCATTGGCTAAAGTGGCGCAATGCTGCGCCAAACTGCATGTGCACGGCATGACGCTTGTTACCCGTGATGTGCTAGATTTTGAACCAACGGGGATGACAATGACTAATTATTGGGGGAATTGACGTCGTCAAGTCATCGAATCCGATGCCTTTTTACTATTCGATATAAGCGGTGCTAAAGATGCCCAGTGAATCAGTCCAAGGGTAACAATTGGGTTGATTATGCTTTAAAATCATTTTCTTACCAGAAGCTTGTGCTGCCATGGCAAGCGACGTGCAAGGATGCACTAAATCCGTGAATGCATGGATGCATAGGAACGGTGACGTGCAAGGATGCACTAAATCCGTGAATGCATGGATGCATAGGAACGGTGACAACCACGATTTACATACTGTGGCACTGACAGGATATGCGCCAGTGGCTGACCCTTCCAAATGGCATAAAACCATTGAATTGCCGTTCCAATCAAATTTAACTCTGAGGTTGTTATCTTGACTCACTTCAACTCTTTCTACTTTGCCTGTGCCACTCCATGCAGGTTCAGGGCAAGTGTCGCTCGCATGGGCTGGTGCTATTAATACAGCGCCAATAAAACTTGCCGAAATTAACAATAGATTTTTCATTTACTACCTTTCCTTCTATAAAACATTATGGGTAAATTCACCCGACTTAAAACCCTTGTAGATACATCTTTGTATCGCTCTCGCCACGATGACTGTCGCAGTAGCTGCACACTACGGGTTCATTCAGAACCCTTACTATATAAGCGTCTGAACGAAAAGTATTTGCAACAGTAGTTTACCTTGCAGTTCGAAGTGATGCCAAATAAAGACCAAATTTTAGTCTGCTTTCAACAACTGAAGTTGGTCGTAAATGAAAAAGGGGGCAATTAGTATTGTGAAGAAAGTAACTTGACCCCTTTTTATTTTTTTGGGAACTTATGGTTATTTGATTAAATAACCATCAATGGCAAATAGCCGAGCTATCCAAACGGTTAGCACGGGATACTGCACAACCAATTGATTTTAAACTAATTTAAAAAGTATTATAAATAAAGCGATTTGACCCCTTTCTCTTCTTGTTTCAAACAAGAAATCGAACAATTAACCGGTTGTCGGGTGACAAAAGGCCAGCGCGGCAGGCCTAAAAAGTCGATTTGTTAGAGGTTTAATTTGTTCCTTTTAATAAATTAACTCTGACCCGGTTTATTCGGGAGACCCCAGATTTCCTTATTCACTACCTTCCATTGAATAATCTTCGTACTCCCAACTAAAGTACTTTTGTAATACAGTACAACTCTCTTCCCATGTATTTCTTGTACATTGGCACAGAATTTCATTTATACGTTGCATTAAAGCCTCATAGTCAAACTCTTTAACAACTAAGGTTTTATTCTTTACCAAAACAATGCCTTTGCGATGAATTCTTAACGCTTCGGGTGACGCTAAAGTGACATAAAACAGATTGCTCCCATCAGCTTTATTTTCAAAAGAAATTTCCAAATCAAGACAAATAAATATGTCTTGATTTGAATTTGGTTTCCAATATTTAAGATCTACTTCGGCGGATGAAAGTGAGTTTAATACAAGTTTATTTGTCATTTAATAGGCTCTTAATCTACGTCTAAGTGAACATTACTTGATGGTATTTCGCCGCGGGCAGTTTTTGTTTCAAAATTCACCTGTTTGCCGGTTTTAGACCAAGGTTGACCTGTGGCCCTGTTAATACCTCTTTTGTTGGCTGGGAATCTAAATGTCCTCAGTTTATCTGCTGATACATATCCTCGTCCGTTAGACATAATTTTATACCCTGCACCAACAAACGCTCTCCCCAACGCCATAGCATCATCCGCCTTTACACTGCCAACAATCCCTCGATTCCCACCAGCAGCAGCTTGATTGTAAACTCGCTTCATTTTATTTTTTAGTTTTCTACTAAGGCCGCCACAATTATGCACCAGAACATTACGCTTAGTCACATAATAAGTATGATAATCAGCAACGGTGAAGTTATAAGCCGTTTCAATACGCTGTTGGTCAATAACCGACTCGACGGTTAAAAATCCTTCGTCTTTATCGACTAGTGTGTCGCCTTCGACCAAATCAATGGTATCAACCCAGCCTTTGCCGACCACATAGAATGGGTGACTATCTGTTGCGTCAATAGTTTGAATGTCATTGTCGTCATTGATAATGGAGACTTGGTAAATTGCACTGTCTTGAACAACCCAGGTATGCGTGACTGTTTTGTATTCTGTTTCACCCGTTGTGACATTTTTTGCCAGTACAACATCGCCAACTTCTATGTCCTCAATGTCGACGTAACCATCCTCGGTTAATACTTGGGTGCCAGCAACAAAACAGCTGCGCCCACAAGGGTTCCTCCATTTTTTAAAAACCAAAGCTTCAAGGGTAATTACAGCGGCAGGGCCCATGTCATAGATAAACTTCTCTTCATTGGTGTAACCTGATCTATCAGTACGGGTTGGCTGCCCTGTCCAGTATGCCAATGTTGTCATGGTGGTTAGGTCTTTGCCGATAGATAGACCGGGCACGGATTGAAATGGCATAAGTATCAAATCAAAAGGTGATGAATTGTAAACGCCGCTGACAAGGCTGTCGTACATCCCAGCATAGCCCGCCTCGACTGCACCCCCAGCTGAATTTGTTGGACTACCAGTACCAGGTAAATGATTCAACCTTGTCGATCCATCAGAAAATGAATAGCCCAAAGTAAGATTCATTGCGCCTTCAACACACTCTCGTCGATCTCCTTTATGGGTAGCTCCCTGACACTGTTCAACAAGATAAGACCGCAATGCCATATACACACCACCTTCGGGCAAATAGCCGGTTGGATCAATATAGCTTAACGGGCTATTCCTAACATAGGAGTATGGATTTAAGGTCTGCCCATCACTTGGATCCGAAATAAACGGATCCACAGAAAGGAACCGGCCCAAATCCGGATCATAAGCGCGCCCATTCATGTGAATAAGGCCTGACTCCGCCAGATGTTCGTGGTTAGTGAAGCCTCTTGGCGTGATGTCTAAGAACTGCGATACACCCGTGCCGCCATCGTCATTTCGGGCTTTGCCGAAGGCATCAAAGGTGCGTTGGTCTTCGATAATCTGGGTATGCAGGTTGTTGACCGTGGCGGTCAAATTACCCTTGGTGATGGTGTCGATAGACCCAAGTCTGTCACGATGCAGGTATTTCAATCCGGGGTTGTCACCACCGATCACCGTCATTGCATAATCGCCGATATAAGAACGGGTTGTTTCGGCTGCGGTTGCCATATCAACTTCAACTTCAAAACTACCACCGCTGATGTAGTAGATGGTTTTGTCATCGTTGATAACCTGTCGATAACGCATACCGTCACTGCCATAGCTAAAGGTTGAGGTTTTGCCGTTGGCGGTGATGGTCACCGGTTTGTTGTTGGCGTTGTAGGTTAACTCTCGGGTGATGGCATCTGGTAAATCATCAGCTTTAACGGTGTTTCGGATGATGTTACCTTTTGAGTCGTAATCGTAATGCATGGTGCGGTCAGATTGATTTTGATTGAGCGCATTGTGTTTTAAGTCGATATAAGTGGCAGCGTTTGGTCCGGCTTTGATGGTGTTTGCTGTCGCCAATCTTGCATCATTATCGTTCACACCGTAGTGGTAACTGCCTGCGTCAGGTAGCGAGAAGTCGCTCTTCGCACTCATGTTACCGCTCTCATCATAGCGGTAGTGGGTGAGTACTTCAGCGCCACCAAAACTTTTCTTGCCAGCGGTTAGCAGGCGGTCTTGAACATCGTAATAGAAGATATCTATCACCGCTTGACTGCGATTATCGCGCTTGCCAAGGTTGCCAAAACTGTCATATTCACTATAAACGATGTGCTGTGCTTCGCTGGCGGCACCACAGCCTTGGCTGCCTATTGCCGTACAAATATCGCTGATGGCACCAGAGCTATATCGGGTTGTTTTGGTGGTCAGTCCGTTGCCATAATCCACTTCGGTGAGCAGACCATTGTGGTCTACGCTTTTGATGGTTCGCAATGTTTGGGTTGCATAAGACTCGGTCACCGGGAACCCAGCGACATCATAACCGTAATGAATCACGGTATTGTCTGGGTGATGCACGGCTGTTAGTCGGCCATAGTTGGGGTCGAATTCGTAGAAGGGGTCAAGTTACTTGCTTCACAATACTATCGGTATATTGATATATCCACGGTCTAATCAACTCATTAGCAGCTATTTGGTGTCGACTTGGTGGTTAATAATGCTTGGAAGTAAATAGTATTGTGAAGCAAGTGACTTGACCCCTTTTTTTTGTTGTTCAACTGAGGTGCAAGCGTGCAGGTCAAAGTTGGGAGCATGAAGGCGGACAGGCCATCTTGAAATTCAGGTCGTTATTACTGAGTAATCAATTAGACACTGCATGGGATTTTATCGCATCCCACTACAAAAAAACCGAAATAAAACTTCCGTACAATGTAATCCCATTAAGGGGGATTTGATCAGAGGGAGACTTGCACCCTTTTCTTTCGAGTTATCCGAACGGTTAGCACGGGACATTAGCCCCATTCAACTCTTAATCCCTTCTTCTCTAAATCCCTTGACATATTTTCTCTGATTCTTAGCCGATCTTCATTTGTAATAATATCCTTGTCAAAGGGAGGTAACCAGGAGTGAAAACTATCGAGATAGATAACAAAATCCAGTGGTTCCAACATAACTTCAGCATCAATTAATGCTTTACGTTTACCTTCAGAGTAAAGAAACTCAGAAGGACCATTTATAGATAATCTATATTGTTTCGAGCTAAAAAACATCTTAAAATTACTCCACTATTTGACAATGAAATTCAATCCTACACCATTCTGTTTAAGTATTTCATATTCCGTTCTCCAAACACTAGTCAGTGCAATACCTTGTCGAGAATGAATCACATCTACGCTTCCTTTTGCCCCCTTAGCAAAAGATTGTGAACTCCGAATCCATAGTGCCCTTGTTGCTTTTTCGCCTATAAATGGCGCACTCCATGTTATTGCCTTTCCAGTTAAGGTCATTTCCAGAGTCAGCGCCCCTTGTCTTGTTGCGTGTGCTTGCGCCGCAGCTCTTATTCCTGCCCCACCAGACCAAAAAACCCTTGATCTCATTGCTCTCGTGCCAAGATACATCAAGCCACTTTTTAAAGCACCGCCGAAGCCAGTGACAAAACCTGCATAACCACCGTTAGTATACGCACGGCTTTCCGTATTAATACCGCCAATACCTAGCTTCTTTCTCAAATAACCACTTAATCCAAAGGATACCGTATCACCCCAGCCGGTAGCACTATTAACAATTGAACGAGAAAAGAAAAAAGGGGTCAAGCCACTTGCTTAACAATACTATAGGTATATTGATATATTCACTGTCTAATCAACTCATTAGCAGCTATTTGGTGTCGACTTGGTGGTTAATAATGCTTGGAAGTAATTAGTATTGTGAAGCAAGTGACTTGACCCCTTTCTTCATGATTCCCCCTGCCAGAATAGAAAACAGCGGAATCTCTCAAAGTAGAAACATCCAGCTCATCTGTTTTTTTCATGTAAAAAACAGCAATCAAGGACAGTCACATTCAAAGGATAAATAATAGACAGACTTAAAGCCCTAACCTAGAATTTTAAAGCGTTTAAAAATTGCCCTCTAACATGGAATGTACATTATGACCCAAGCTCGGAGCACCCTCATTGATTATCAAGCCACCCGTTATTATCACGCTATCAGTCGTTGCATTCGTCGAGCCTTTTTATGTGGCGAAGACGCACTCACTGGCAAGAGTTTTGAGCATCGACGACAATGGCTGGTTGACCGCTTTAAATTCTTAGCGACGAGTTTTACCATCGATATTTGCGCGTATGCGGTTATGAGTAATCATTACCATCTTGTGCTTAAAGTAGACACCGATGAAGCTGAAGCGCTGAGTGATGATGCTGTTATTAAACGTTGGACAGCCGTTTATACTGGCGGCAATGTGCTGGTCGAGCGTTATCAAGAAGGAGAAACTAGTGAAGCTGAAAGTCGGGCGGCCAAAACAACGATTGATAAATGGCGTAAGCGCTTGGCCAGTATTAGTTGGTTCATGGGGTCTTTGAACCAACATATTGCCAGCCGAGCAAACAAAGAAGACCAGTGCACCGGTCACTTCTGGGAATCAAGGTTCAAGTCGCAGGCTTTGCTCGACGACATGGCAGTTTTGGGTTGTATGATGTACGTCGATTTAAATCCGGTTAGAGCTGGGATTGCTAAAGGTCTTGGTGACAGTGAATTTACGTCTATTCAAGAGCGTATCAAAGCGTTTGCTGACGCCAAAAAAGCTAGTGAGCAGGCAAAATGTGACTCAAATGAAAGAGCACTGAACAACACCATGTTTCAACCCAAATTCTTATTGCCGTTTACTGCAAATAATGACGCTAATGGTATTCACTTTTCTTTGATTGATTATTTGGCTTTGGCTGAAAGTACCGGACGCTGTGTTCATCCTCGCAAAAAGGGCTACATAAACGCAGACCAGCTAGACGTACTTAAATCGCTAAATATTGATGAGGATGAATGGCTGGAGTTAGTGCAGAATTTTGAGGGGAAGTTCGCCGGATTTGCCGGTAAAGCCTCAATGTTGTATTTTCATGCTAACCAAAACGGCCAGCTTTTTCACTCAGGTGTTGGCTGACAGTATCAATTAAACGAAATAACCTCAGTTTGACAATTTGAGTAACCGCATACAGCAGTTGCTCAAATTGTTGTGTTCAAAATAGCAGGTTAAATCCCCTTAACCGACAAACTTCCTTGAATCAACTCCTTGATAGTCGAACAATGTAATCGTTGCCCGCCAGCTAATCCTTTTATTCGTCGCTCAGTTCAATTTTAGATCGTTTGTTTTCCAATCTATTGTAGTGACTGTTCTTTGGGTCATTCTTTGGGTCATTCTTTGGGTCAATCAAGTCAAAAGTAACAAAGCCGTTTGGACGAGGCGGGTACTTTTACGGCTGTTTACTGATACCTTGTGGGAACAAGTCTGAAATCAGCTTAGGTTTACCAAGGCGCGGGTTCAAAATGTTGGCCGTTGATCTGGAAAATGATGGTTATTTGATTAAATAACCATCATTTATGGATACCCGAGTTATCCGAACGGTGTGCACGGGACAGCAGTATTGCAGGAGTCTTATTAATCAATGAACCTGACCCCCGAGGTCACTTATTATGAATGCCCTAGCTATCCGAACGGTTAGCACGGGACAATTTATTGCAATAAAATCAGTTGATTATTTTTAGTGGCTCAAGATCAGCATGAACGATATTTACCGTTTTTAATAAATTCAATATCCTTTGGGAAATAACAAGTCTGTGATCATTGGCAATCCCAAAATCATCCTTCCCTGCAACTCCAGTTACTTTAAGCCAATAAAAGTTTGGCAGCGTTTTATTAGGATAAATATTGTCAAACTGTTCTGATTTTGATATCTCGACATCATCGATACTAAACCCCGTGAAACATTGCTGCATAAGAGCATTTTTTAGTCGCTTAGTTACAATAAAGCATGGAAATGTTTCCAAAATATCATCTTCCAACCAACCATCAAATAAGTAATGTAACTTTGAAACATTAGGAGGATGCACAGTTGTATCAGCTTGGTTATTTTTTCCAAAGCCACCACTAACTTCAGGTTCAATATAAAAATACATATTCTCTCCAATGCAATTTATTTAACTGGGGGCGTGAATTGATCCCCGTACTTTTTATCTACCGCAGTAGCTTGGTCCAACAACTGTTGCTTTGTTGGGTTTGCGTTTTCGCGATAGAACTTATTCCAGTCTTTTCTAATTTTACTCAAGTGTACATCAGAATTTACAGTCTTTGGTATTCCACGTAAGTTTTCAATGGAGTGTATTTCAGACGCACTTACTACTCCCGGGTAGCGCTTAAGGGCTTGTTGCTCAACGCCATGATGTACAACAGTATCCCCGGGAACAACACTGGGGTTTGCATCAAAAAAGGTATCTCTATACTTTGTGGAAGTTGAAGAGCCAAACTGTGCCGCACCTTCAAATACCTCATCGGCTACACTACCAACTTTTCGTGTTTCACTTAGTCTGACATCAAGGACAGTCACATTCAAAGGATAAATAATAGACAGAATTAAATCCCTAATCTAGAATTTTAGAGCGTTTAAAAATTACCCTCTAACATGGAATGTACATTATGACCCAAGCTCGGAGCACCCTCATTGATTATCAAGCCACCCGTTATTATCACACTATCAGTCGTTGTATTCGTCGAGCCTATTTATGTGGCAAAGATGAACTGACCGGCAAAAGCTTTGAACACCGTCGGCAGTGGTTGGTTGACCGCTTTAAGTTTTTGGCTGCAAATTTTACCATAGATATCTGCGCATACGCGGTTATGAGCAATCACTACCACCTCGTGCTTAAAGTTGATACAGATGAATCAGAATCGATGAGTGATGATGCTGTCATTAAACGTTGGACAACCGTTTACACTGGCGGCAATGTGTTGGTTGAGCGTCATCAAGCTGGGGCGGCTAGTGAAGCTGAAAGTAGGGCGGCCAAAACAACGATTGATAAATGGCGTACGCGTTTGTCCAGTATTAGTTGGTTCATGGGTTCGCTGAATCAACATATTGCCAGCCGAGCAAACAAAGAAGACCAGTGCACCGGTCACTTTTGGGAGTCAAGATTCAAGTCTCAGGCTTTGCTTGACGACATGGCAGTTTTGGGTTGCATGATGTACGTTGATTTAAATCCTGTCAGAGCCGGAATTGCTAAAGGCCTTGGTGACAGTGAATTCACGTCTATTCAAGAACGTATTAAAGCGTTTTCTGACGCTAAAAAAGTCAGTGAACAAGTCAAAAATGAATCAAACGAAGAAGCACCGAACAACACCGTCTTTCAACCCAAATCCTTGCTGCCGTTTACAGCAAATAATGCCGCGAATGGCATTCACTTTTCTTTGATTGATTATTTGGCTTTGGTAGAAACTACCGACCGTTGTGTTCACCCGCGCAAAAAGGGCTATATCGACGCAGAGCAACTTTGCGTACTTAAATCGCTAAATATTGATGAGGATGAATGGCTGGAACTCGTGCAGAATTTTGAGGGGAAGTTCGCCGGTTTTGCCGGTAAGGCTTCGATGTTGTATTTTCATGCTAACCAAAACGGTCAGCTTTTTCACTCTGGTGTTGGCTGACACTATCAATCAAACGAAATAACCTCAGGCTTGATAACTTGAGTAACCGCAAACAGTGGTTACTCAAATTGTTGTGTTCAAAATATCAGATTAAATCCCCAACTTCCTTGATTCAACTCCCTGAGGGTCGGACAATTCAATCGTTGCCCGCCAGATAATCTTTCTATTGGTTGTTCAGTTTCATTTTAGACTGTTTGTTTTGTAATCTATTATTATGACTGTCCTTAAGGATCGACTGTCCTTAAGGATCGAGTCTGCATTCAGCTTAGATTTACCACGGTGTGGGTTCAAAATGTTGGCCGTTGCTCTACAAACTGGTGGTTATTTGATTAAATAACCACCAGTTTAAGATACCTGAGCAATCCGAACGGTTAGCACGGGACACCGAGGTCATTATTAATCAATGAACCTGACCCCCAAGGTCATTATGAGTCGTTTTATTAAGCTAAATTGACTCTGACCTGATTTTCATGTTTGCACCTATCAAATAGGTGCAAATGTTGCAGTGATTTATCCCAATTTAGTACGATTTTCTGAATCGTCACTATTTTCTGTTGTGGTAGGTTTACTGGTGTTTCAAGGTGCCATTTGACACGATTAACTTCAAGACAATTTAGCACAACAAAAGCTCTAAAATTCACTTTCTTCTTTTCCACTCCAAATCTGGACTCATAGTAAAACCCACTATTTAATCTTTTGGATACTTGTTCATCAAAATGCTTGTCGCAGTGCGCTAACGCCAGCAAAATTTGAGGGACGGCAGTTGATGATTTGTCAACCCAATTCCAACAGTTATCAATGTTCGTGAGGTTTTGATTGAAATAGAGATCAGCTAATAAGAGCTTCATATGAACACGCCAATTCGAAGAATCTGTATGTTTAGTGAATTCTTGTTGCATTAACTTTACTGTGGCAATATCAGATAAATAGAACTGTAGATCCTGTTTGTTTTGTGGCGCATCTAGTATTCCTGCATATTCGACTTCTTTGGCAACTATATTATGTACTGGCGATTTCATGTGTAGTAGCACTCCATTTTTAATGAACAAATTGGCTAGGGATGTGTATCGGTACCAGCCACTCTTCATCATCATATGTCATCTTTGTGGTTTTATTCATGACAGAGGCTGCATTAAATGGGTTATAAAGGGCCATACCTGCTGGTAGTGTCAAAAAGTAAACTCGACCACTATAACCTGCATAACTTAATGCCGCTCTAGGGCTGGTTGTTATACTAATGTACGGTGAATCAGCCGAATCCTGTGCATGATCTGTAAATAAGTCTTCAACGAGTTCATACCTTATCATGTCCTGTGCGCCAGCTATGGTATCTCCGTTTAGTATCATTGGTGCCCAAAACTCCGTTAATCCTTGTGCATCGCCTCTTAGGAAAACTTGACACTTGCACGTTTTACTAAGGGTTTTAGCCTCTGTTCGAATGGCCGCTACATCTCTTTCAAACGCCTCCTCATCTTCCCAAGTATCCTCAAGTTCGTTATTATTCACAATATTTTCTAACAAATTATTAAGTATGTCAGTCAATGACTTTGCAGCTCGTTCCTCAGCTTTTTTCTGAAACTCAGTTTTTGGCGGCAGTATTATTGGCAACGGCAAACCTGGTACTAAAGTCAATCCAACAGTAATTGAGGGATCGTTAGCCCAATCAATGTCGTCAGGTGCGGTTGGTGATCCCGCATCTGCTTTGTCATTGCCACCACCACTGTCACTGGTGTTTGCGCCGTTACCTTTTACTTTCTTAAAAGTTACCTCTCCAGTCTCGAGGTTCGTTGTCTTCTCACAGGTATTGCGATCACATCCTGCTTTACGGGCTGCTGTGGCCGCTTTCCTTGCAGCCTCGTTCCTTTCTTTCAAGGTGTAGCCTGAGGGATCCGTATACTTCAAAGGATTATTCATCACATAAGAATACGGATTGAGACTCTGACCGTTGTCAGGCATCGAGATAATAGGGTCCACACTCAAAAACCGACCCAAATCCGGATCATAAGCTCGCCCATTCATATGAATCAGCCCACTCTCCCCAAGATGCTCATGATTGGTAAAGCCTCTGGGTGTCAGTGTACCACTTGGCAACAAACCAGTGCCTTCAGTGCCATCACTTTCAATCGCCCCGGTACTGGTTCTGGCTTTACCGAAGGCATTAAAGCTGCGCTGTTCTTTGGCCATGGCTGCGACGACTGAGTTTGATGTCGCATCATCGGCTGCATCGGTGATGGTATCGATTGAACCCAATCGGTCACGATGCAAATAGCTGATTTTTGGCACTGTACTACTTGCGGTGTGCGTCACCGTTCGCAATGCAAAGTCGCCGATGTACGAGCGTTTTATCGTGGTGCCTGCTTGGCTTTCTTGCTCAAATACGCCGCCACCCACGTAGTAGGTGGTTTTGTCGCCGACCACTTGCTTGTAGCGCATACCATCACTGCCGTAGTAGAAGTAGGTGGTGGTGCCGTTGTGGTTGCTGACTTCTATCGGTTTGTTGTTGCTGTTGTATTTGATTTCACGGTAGGTCATCGAGCTAGGCGTGCCTGCGGTTGGCGTATAGCTCAGGGTCTTTTTGGTCAGGTTGCCGTTTTTGTCGTAGGCAAAATCCATGTACCGGCCTGCGGTGTTCAGGCCCAGTGCGTACTGACTCAGGTTGACGCGACTGACGGCGTTTGGCCCGGCGTAGTCCTCGCTTGTTGGCCCGCCTGTTTCTTTCAGGGCGTTTGCCCCATCGTCGCCATAGCTATAGCCATTCAGGTCGGTCGAGAAGTCGGTCTTTTTGGTGAGGTTGCCCGCATTGTTATAGGCGTAGTGCGTAAAGACCGCGCCGTTGTTGTGCGCATAACCATTTTTTTCGGTGGTTATCAGTCGGTCCTGCACATCGTAGGTAAAGGTTTCGGTGACGGCCTGAGAGTGATTACTGCGTTTACCTAGATTACCGAAGCTGTCGTAATTTTCGTATTGGATGTGTTGGGCACTGTTGTCGGTGGCGCAATTGGCACCGGCATTGGTGGTACAAATCCGGGTGATGGCACCTGAGATTGTACGGCTCGTAGTGGTGATGAGTCGATTGCGATATTCAGCGCCGGTGATTAATCCGTTTTTGTCAGTCGCGGTGATGGTTCGTAGTGTGATCGCACTCGGATTAGCCGAATCAGACTCACTGTGTAAAAAACCATTGAGTTTGTAATGGTAAAACACTCGGGTGGCATCGGGCGAAGTCGTGCTGGTTGGACGCCCAAAGTTGGGGTCTAGCGTCGTGTCTTGAACGTAATCAGTGCCCTCGATGGTGGTCGTCGTTTGGGTCATTCGTGCCAAAGCATCGTAAGCATAGGTCTTTTTAAACAGACCATTGCTCAGCGACTCTTCACTCAGCTGCCCTTTTTTAAGGGTATCAAACACCCAACTGGTTGCCGCTTCGCCGTTGGATGGCGCGCGGGTTGTGGTGCGACCTAGCTTGTCATAATTGAATCGGGTTGTGGTGCCCACGGCATCGGTTTGACTGCGCAGTTCGCCCAAGGCGTTGTACACAAAGGCCATGGTGCCCTGGTTGGGGTCGCTCATGGATAATTTGTGACCGAGTGCGTTATAAACTGCGGTGGTTTGTACGCCGGTTGGGCCTTGGATGATGGTCGGTAAGCCTGCCGCGTTGTAACGGTATTTGGTGCTGTTGGTGGCTTC
>JABSOG010001069.1 GCA_013216025.1 Algicola sp.
CTGTTAAGGCATTCCTTGAACAGGAAGGCGGCAGCATAAAGGTTGATTTGGATGATGGTGATGAATTGGCAGACTTTAGAACTTTTGCAACCAAGATCAAACTACCAGAACGTTTTTATGTTGTTTCACCAGAATTTGATATGTCAGCTTGATGTAATGGTATAAACAAAATAACGCAAGTTTTAAAAAAAGGCGCTCCCTCAGGAGCGCCTTTTTTGATGCACATGGAAGTGCGAATCGCTCCTTCACATCCATTGACCGCGAAATACAGTACATCCTGTACATATGTCGCGGGATTATCTCAAAGGATGGAGTGTATTCTGAATATTGTCGGGAACAATATCAGGGCATGGATGCACAGGAGCGACTGTTTATCGGGTATTAGATGTCCTGAGCCTGCAAACTCTGCCCGGTCACCTCAATACTTTCATCACCCATCAAATACAAATAGCTTGGCATTAAATTCAGTGGCGTTGCTAATTCGTTCAAGTCTGCGCCCGGATAGGCTTTGGAGCGCATCTTGGTTTTGGTCGGTCCCGGATTGAGGCTGTTAAAGCGGATGCTGGTGTTTTCGTATTCATCAGCAATGGTTTCCATCAAACCTTGAATAGCAAACTTCGATACAGCATAAGGACCCCAAAATGCTTTGCCCTTGGTGGAAACACCGGAGGCGGTGAAAACGACTGAAGCATTTGGGGCTTTTTTAAGGACGGGCAAAAGCGCTTGAGTCATTAAGAAATGAGAGGTGACATTGACTTGAAGCACTTCATTCCAGGTATTTTCAGAAATATGCTCAAGCGGACTTAATACACCCAAAGAAGCGGCATTGTGCAATAATCCATCAAGCCGACCAAATTGGTCTTCTATGGTGCGACACATGTCGGTGTAATGTTGCTTGGTGGCACCTTTTAAATCCAGCGGAATGATCGCTGGTTGTGGATCTCCGGCCTCAACAATTTCGTCATAAACCTTTTCTAATTTCTTGACCGTTCTGCCAAGTAATATGACGGTAGCACCGTGTTGGGCAAAGCTCAGCGCGGCCTGCCGACCGATACCATCGCCGGCTCCGGTGACTAGAATGGTCTTATTGGCTAATAAATCTTTGGTTGGGTTATATTTCATCATCTATGCAAAATGTTTGGCTAAATTTGTCAGGGATACTACCCTTGTAGTAGTTAAAAATCACTAAATACTCCACTTTGTTGTAAAAATTGTTTTCAAAAATGAGTGGCTTATTGGCTCACATTAAGTTAATTTTAACTGGTCTAAGGTGTTGAGTTGTCAATACCGAAAATCCATTAATAAATAATGCCAAAACAGCACGATTTTGGTTTGCGCACCTAGCATAAAATAAGCAAAAGTACGCAATAGAATAAAAATTACCAGGACTTGGGGAAACATAATGAAAAGATTAGTTCTCAGCTTACCCGTAGCAATCGCTATGGGTCTGAGTGGTTGTGGTGGGGATGATACAACCTTAAGCGATATCAATGCCCGCGTTGAACAAAACCATGAAACCGTTACACCTATTGCAAGAGTAGTATTCGATCCCACTGGCGGCAGACTGTCGGTACCCAACGATTTATTATTCTCAGGTACTACAGATGGCACGCTAGAAATGCCCGATGAAGTAGCAGCCAGAGCACTTAATGGCCACGCGGACTATTCTGATCCGGGTCATGCACTGGGTGTCTTGGACGGCTGGTCAACTCAAAGTCCTTTCGTGTTGGGGATGGACTTCCCTGCTGGATACGCACTCGATGCCGATTCTGCTGGCACCCCGGGTGCTATCAGAATATTTGAAGTAAAAATGGGCGGCGAAGCCGGATGTGAAACCGTCCCTCGCGGCGCGGCTTGTGCACCTGTTGCAGAACTCACCTTTGGGGTTGACTTTGTAACCTCGGCAAGTGGTAACAGTGTTGCCGTTGCCCCTTTACATCCTTTAAAGCCTGCAACAACTTACATCGTCGCTATCACTGACGTGCTTAAAGATGATGCCGGTCGTTCAATTAGTCCATCGACTACTTATGAGCTGGTTAGACAAGACATCAGCACTCATCCTCTGGCTACGCCTTCACAATTGGCTTTGCAAGGTGCGATAAACAGCTATGAAGCGGTGCTTGAAGTCGGTTTTGGTGTCGACAAAGCCTCTCTGAGCTTTACATCGGCAATGACCACTCAGTCAGTCGGTCAAATCCTCAGTACAGTTAAAACCATGATGGCAGCGGGCATGAGCCTTAACCCTGCAGCAACGCCTGTTGTTTCGGTATCGTACTCCGGTATGAACGTGGCAGAGAAATTGGTTGCGATGGGCATATTGGCCGCGGACAACCCTAGTTTACCAGCATTTGGCGCAGCGTTATTGTATGAAGGCAACGTTACTTTGCCCTACTACTTGGCAACGCCTAGTACTGATAATCATATGGCACCGGTCAACACTCCTTGGAAAGCCGCTTGTGACAGTGGGGTGATGGTTTCAGGTTACGCTGCTGCAGTGGGTGACAGCTACCCCTATAATCCGGCGACTACAGTGCCAATTAGTGCCAATGATGGTATGTGTATCGCACTTAGTGGCGGTGCATTGCGTGATTTCACAACGGATGTGTTTGTTCTTGATAAAGAACGTCACTTGACCAAATACAACAAAATCCCTAAAACCCGTTCAATGCAAAATCTTGACGTACAGATGACGCTGCCC
>JABSOG010001070.1 GCA_013216025.1 Algicola sp.
GCAAAAATGCACGCGTTAATTAAATTCGAAGCTGAATATTGTTTTGCGCTGAGTTCAGATTTAATGTTGCGTACCGAGCTGATAAAAGTTCAAAGTGACCGCCATATCCTGTTGTTGACAATGCATCATATCGCGTCCGACGGCTGGTCGATGAAAGTGTTGAGTGAAGAGTTTATCCGCTTCTATCAAGCCAGCATTGCGGGTGACAGTGAATCATTGCCGCCATTGAATATTCAATATGCCGATTATGCTGCAT
This sequence comes from Algicola sp., assembly GCA_013216025.1. Taxonomy (GTDB): domain Bacteria; phylum Pseudomonadota; class Gammaproteobacteria; order Enterobacterales; family Alteromonadaceae; genus JABSOG01. The sequence goes on from JABSOG010001070.1 coordinate 257, forward strand.
GGCAACTCAAGGTGATGAAGGATGAAGCGTTTGCCCAGGCGTTGTCTTATTGGGAGAAAACCTTAACCGCTTTGGAACCGGTGCATGCCTTGCCGCTGGATGGGGTGAGAAGTGGCGAAAGACAGTATCAGGGAGAAGTGTTTTACCAACAAATCAATCCTGACATCTACCGCTCGCTGGTTAAGCTTTGTGAACGCCATGAGGTGACTTTATTCATGCTGCTTGAAAGCTGTTTTGCGATACTGGTCAGCCGTTATAGTGCTCGTGATGACGTGGTGATCGGCACTCCGGTGGCGGGCCGCAACCATCAGAAAATTGAACCGCTGATTGGTTTTTTTGTCAATAATCTGGTGCTCAGAAGCGATTGCAGCGCTGGACAAAGTTTTGTTGAGTTTTTAAACAACAATAAATCGGTCATTCTGGATGCTTATGATCGTCAGCACGTGCCGTTTGATTTGATTGTCGAACGATTGAATCCCGCCAGAGATATCAGTTACGATCCGATATTTCAAATCGTCTTTGGTTTTGTTGAATCTGACTTTGTTGAGCAGACATTGGCGGGTTTAACAATCACCACCATGGGCTTGAACCATGCAAGAGCGAAAACCGATCTTGAACTGGTGGTGACTGCCGGCAATGATAAAGTCGACATTAACTGGACTTATGATTGTGCCTTGTTTTCGCCTGAATTTATCGCCAATTTGGCTCAGAGTTACAGTGTTATACTCGAAACTATCAGCGTACAACCAGAGTGTGACATCAGTGAATTGGCTATCATTTCCCAGCAGCAACAACAGCAAATAGCGCAGTGGAGTGCAGGGCCTGCATTGCCACACTCAGCAAATCAACAAGCACGGGCGCAGCTTACCTTGCTGAGTCAATTTGCCGCGCAGGCAGCGTTGTCACCAACGGCAACCGCCGTGGCAACTGCAACAGATTCACTCAGTTACCAGGCACTGGCGGGCAAGGTCAATCGTCTGGCGAATTATTTACAAACGATGGATATCGGGCAAGGCAGTCGTGTCGGGATTTATTTGCCTCGCGGCATTGCGCAACTGATAGCCGTGCTGGGGATTAATCAGGCAGGGGCGAGTTATGTCGCGCTGGAGCCCGGTTTACCCAAAGAACGATTAGACTACATGATCAAAGATGCCGACGTTGAGCTGTTGTTGCTGCCCCAGTCTTTGGTGAGCAGTTTAACAATGTCTGGGCTGGACGTGTTATTGATGGATGACGCGCTCGACACCGATTGGCTGGCAGAATTTGACGGGCCGGTTGACGGGTCAGCAGTGGCGAGAAGTGTCGATGATGAAGCGTATGTGTTATATACCTCAGGCTCTACCGGCAAACCCAAAGGCGTATCGGTCAGTCAGGGCAATTTAAGTCATTATCTGGCCCATGCCCAAAGTCATTATTTTAATGACTCGATAACCGGGTCGGTGGTGAGCTCTCCTTTATGTTTTGATGCCACGATCACCAGTTTACTGACGCCCTTATGTTTGGGCAAAGCGGTGCATTTGCTGGCCGATGGTGATGCCGCACTGGCACAATTGCCCCAATATTTATTCGATGACAGTCAAAACTGGTTGTTTAAATTAACCCCGGCACATTTGGATGCCTTGATTTACAGCGCTGGTGAAGCGGTTGTGGGTTTGGGGCGGCATGTGATTGTGGTCGGCGGTGAGCAGTGGCACATGAGTAGTCTGCGCCAGTGGAAAGGTCAGTTATTGCCCAACAGTTGTTTTATTAATGAGTATGGCCCAACCGAGACCGTGGTGGGCACTACCACCTTTACCATCCATACCGCTGATGAACTGGCGGCGTTGAGTGAGCAGATTAACGTGCCGATTGGTCGCCCAATATCAAGTGCTCAGGTGTATGTTGTGAGCGTCTCAGGACAATCACAGCCGCCAAGCAGCATCGGCGAATTGTATATCGGCGGCCCGGGCGTGAGTCAGGGTTATGTTAACTTTGCCGGGCACAGTGACGAGCGGTTTATCACCTTTGACCACAAACCCGTCTATAAAAGTGGTGATTTGGTTCGCTGGTTACCCAGCGGCGAGCTTGAGTTTATCGGCCGTGCCGATGAACAGGTAAAAATTAACGGTTATCGCATTGAGCTGGGTGAGATTAAGCAGCAATTACAATCAATGGCGCAGATCAAACTGGTCGAAGTGATTGCCGTTGAAACGGGCCAAAGCACCCAGTTGGTGGTTTATTTGGTCAGTGAAACTGACCAAGACACGGGAAAAAGTGCGGACCTTGAACAGGCTTGTCGCTTGCATTTACAGCAACAGTTACCGGAATATATGCAGCCATCGGCCTATGTCAGCCTCGATTCCCTGCCATTGACCACCAATGGCAAACTCGACGTGAAAGCGCTACCTTTGGCCTTTGGTGAAGACGCCGCTACGGTGGGTTATGTGGCACCTGTTTCAACCA
>JABSOG010001071.1 GCA_013216025.1 Algicola sp.
CTGCGTCCCGCGGCGATAAATGGCGTAGCCATTTCAATATTATTTGGTATATCGAACAAATCGCGGCGAGGACGCTTCGCTGCTGCCGCTCCTACCGCAAATCAAGGAACCAGTACTATGGCCAAGCCGACTAATCCACACGACAAATTTTTTCGCTCTTCGATGCGCAATGCGCCAGTAGCGCAGGCGTTTTTCCAGTATTATTTGCCAGCACCTATGCTTGATAATCTTGAATTAGATAGTTTTCATCTTGAAAATAGTACATATATTGATGAAGCTTTACAGGAAACTCTCAGCGATTTGGTATTTACCTGTCGCTATAGTGAAAATGTAGATCATGACTGGAGCGCTAAAACACAGCAGAGACGCAGATATAGGCAGCTACCTAATATGGCTGCTCGAAAATTTACATACCATAGACTTAACAGACCAATTGACGCTACAATTCATTAGAACAGTGTTAATTTACATGTTCGGGGTTGGCAATATCTCCAACCCTGAACAATTAATAAAAGACGCACAGCGTTTACCTGTACCAGTACGAGGTGAGATTATGACCGCAGCAGAAAAATCCCAAGCCATGGGTGAAGAAAGAGGCCTCAAAAAAGGTCGTGAAATAGGCTTAGAAGAAGGCTTGGAGACAGTAGCAATAAACTCACTTAAAGAAGGTGCTGACCCACGTTTTGTCGAACGTATCACCGGCCTTGAATTGACATTTATTCTTAAGTTGAAAGAACAGTTGGAAGAGCAGTAATTCAGCGCAGCTCAATCAAAGTGGCTCCGGTTAGGAGCCATCGATATCATTCACCCAACCCCGCCCGCAAAACCCCAATCACCTGCTCAAAACTCTCCCCTTGCAACAAGGTATTGTGTTCACCATCGACTTCAACAATCCGTTTATCTGACAATATCGTACGCGCCCAACCCTCTAGTAAAAGTGCTTGCTCATCATTCTCGGAGGCTTTTAACAATACCGTTTTGCCACTAATGGCAGTCGGTGTTAGCGGCCTTTTTGCCTTGACGTAATCAACGAAGAATTTTGACGCCAAAACCAAATCGGCTTTGCTGGAATAACCTTCTATTCCAGCTTTTAGCAATCGCTCGGCGAATGTGTCTAGTTGCACAGTATAACACAGGTCTTTGAAATCATTGGGCAATTGGGCTTGTGCGTTGTTGCTCAGGGTCTCCATTAACTTTTCGAACACCTGCTCTAAATAATGATAACGACGGAAAGTTTTGGGCGCTTGGATGCTGTGAAGCGCACTATCGATGATCATCAAATACTCAACCTCATCGCCCTGCTCGGTCAGTAAACACGCCACTTGTTGGGCCAACAAGCCGCCTGCCGACCAACCTGCTAAACGGTAGGGTCCGGTGGGCTGATGGCGTTTAACCGCTTTTTGGTAGAACGCCGCCAGTTCGCCGATGGTTTCAAATGGCCAGTCGCAGCCGTAATTAAACGGCGCCTGAATGCCCACTACCGGGCAAATGTCTTGCATTGACGCTGCCAGCCCTTCGTAACACGCCACTCTGCCATCAAGCGGGTGGAACACAAACAATGGTGGCTGTTCAGCTTCAGACTGATTTAACCTGACCACAGTCTCAAGCACCACATCTTGTGCGCCATCACTTTGGGCCTGAGATAGGCGGCGAATGCTCGACAGTTCGTAGAACTGTTTGACGGTTGCCTTAATGCCTTCGACAGCCAAAGCGCCAATGAGTTTGAGCAGTAATAACGAGTTGCCGCCCAGTTCGAAAAAGCTGGCGATGACGCTGACTTGCTCGACAGCTATGCCCAATTGTGCAGCCCAGACTTTTGCGTGTTTAGCCTCTACCATGTTGGCTGGCGCGACATATTCGTCGGCCAATACCAACCCCTGTGGCGCTGGCAACGCCTTTCGGTTGATTTTGCCGTTAGGCGTCAACGGCAACGCATCGAGCACCATAAAGAACGATGGCACCATGTAATCGGGCAAACTGGTTTGTAATGCTGAACGCAAATCGCGTATCAATTGCTCCGAACCATCACCTGAAACATAAGCAACCAAATGTTTGTTCTCAGGCTCATCGCCTTGCGCCACAACGATAGCAGCGCTCACCCAATCAACTTGCATCAAGCGGGTTTCAATCTCGCCCAGTTCAATTCGGTAACCGCGAATTTTCAGCTGAAAATCTGCCCTACCGACATAACCAATCTGGCCGTCAGGCCGTACTCTGGCCAAGTCACCGGTGCGATAACCTCGGCCTGCTGGGGTATCGATAAACTGAGTTTTGGTTAGAGCTTCTAAGCCATCATAACCGCCAACCACGCTTTTGCCTACCACCACCAGTTCACCCAAAACCCCATTGGGTACTGGGCTGCCTTGTCTGTCGACCACGGTCACTGCCACTTGCGAAATTGGTTTGCCCAGCGGTATAAAGCTGGCTGTCTCAAGTGGGTCGACCTCAGTATAAAGCACGTCAGACAGTACTTCTGTCGACCCATACAGGTTTAAGAATTGGGTGTCTTTAAATGCTGCTATAGCCTGTTTGGCCAAATCAGTCGGCAGCGCTTCGCCACTAACAAACCAATAGCGCAGGCTGGTCGACGACTTATAATCATGCTCACAAATCGCCCGTAATAATGAAGGGGCGGTAACGATACGGCTGATCTTTTCTCGCTCAATCAACGGCATTAACCTTGACGGGTCTTTAACTA
>JABSOG010001072.1 GCA_013216025.1 Algicola sp.
ACTCGGCACCGATTTTACTGTCGTCCATCACTACCGAATTCATGACCACTAAAGCATTTTCGCCAATAGTGCAGCCGATTATTGTGTTGTAACCGCGCCGACTCCACTTTTTGGGTCTGAAAGGATTGCACCACCATAAAAGCATCCAGTGCTTGTTGCACGCTGTCGTAGGAGTGCTCATTATCGTCATTGATGCTTTGTTGAATGGTATCGATATTTTTTGAGTAGCGCCGGGTGATCAACAAAAACAGCGGGATAAAAATCAGCATCAACAGCGCAATTTGCCACTGAATATAAAAGAAGAATGCGGTGACGATAAAAAAAGAGATGGCTTGCATCACCAGCTTGTCGAAAAATGCCTGAATGATGTTGTTTAAATCTTCACGGGCTTTACTCAATTGCCGCATCACCTGTCCAGTGCGCCGAGTTTCATGAAAGTCCAGCGATAGCGCCACCACATGCGAAAAGGCCCGCTCCATAAATTCCATGCTGATTTTGTCGGCCAATACCCGGGTTTGATAATACTGGCGGTTTTTCGCCAGCCGAGAAACAAAACTCATCGCCTGCCATAAAAATATCAGGCTCAATACTCCGATAAAAAACTCATCAACAGTCCATTCTTTTGCCCTGATGAGGTATTTGTCGATAATGTCTTTCCACACATAAACACAGCCAATAGAGAACCCCTGATCGACCACAGACAAAGTACAAATCGAGCCAACAACCCGCCGGGACTCGCCCACGTAGCGAGCTAAAAACCGATAGAGTTCGCCAATTTGTTTCATAGTCATACCTTCGATATCAAAGAAGCGCTGATTATATTCTATTTAGGTCATAATCACGTTGAAGCGACGAAGTTTAACAGAAGTCTCAAATGATTGGGTAAATCGAACCGCTTACCTTGTGCTTTTGCAGTGAGTTATTGACTGTAAGCAAATATTTCGGATAAGCTTACGGCTTGGAATGACCATTTTATTTATAAAAGGAAAATGTTAACGATGAAACGCTACTCAACCCCCCTCCTATTCGCGCTTTTGATTGCAGCGAACTGTTTTACCGCCCTAGCAGGCACAGTGTCTGTCACCACCCATACCCACTCTACAGAGGGTTTGCAAGGTGTGACAGCAAACACAGCGTCAAATGCCATCATCTACCAACTGGGGGCTGCTTATCGTCAGGGAGACAAAATCACGTACACTTTCCCTAATGGTGCGTTAGTCAACAACAGCTTTGCCACAGTCTTTAATATGCTACCAATAAACAGCCCTAACGAGAATCAAGCGATTGCGGGATTGACTTTCGGGTTGTTAAACTCCGATGCTAACAGCGTAACTTATCGCATAACCAGCTTAGCGTTACCAAACAACGGCGCAACACCACCAGTTGAATGGCAAAATGGCAGTTCAATTGGCGGGATCATGACACTCGGTCGCATTAATTACATAACATCATCATTATTAAATCAAAACATCACCGTAACGGTAAGCTCACAAACCTCCGCCGGTGATATATTAGACTCGGCGGGCACACGCACTGCCACTGTTGCCGAAACAAGAAGTCAGTTTGGTACAGCCGCTGTGACACAACAACTCAATGGCATTATCGATGTATCAAGGTCGCTTAACTTGTTCACACCCAATGCAGCCGATACGTTTACTTGGTCAATTACTAACCCAGATACCACGGGGTGGATAAATTTAGCAGTTATCAATACCACCGTGCAGGACCTATACGGCACTGCAGGCAAATTTACAGGTTTAACAGACGCTAACTTTACATCTGGTGGCACACTAACAGTCGACACCAATACGGCCAAAGTTCGTGTTAGTTATGCCGGTCAGCCCTCAACAGATACCATAACATTCACCGCCCCCGGTGGTGTCGCATTACAAACTCAAAACTTCACCAGCGATTTTATTTATAATTACACATCAGCCGGTGCTGTTGCTGGCGCTGCTGTTATTGGTGTAAACGTCGCTTCAGGGAATTGGAGTGCGATTGGTCACTCATTAGTCACACTAAGTGCGAATACGGCTGTTATTGCAGAAGCGTCAGGCACGAGTACGATAACAGCAACAATGAGTAACGTTTCATTTGAAGATGTCACTGTGGGTTTAAGTTATTCAGGTACTGCCACCAGCGGTGCTGACTATATCACCCCTGCAGCTACAATTGTTATCACTGCCGGACAAACTCAGGGCTCGACCACATTAATCGCTATTGACGATACCACCCTTGAAGCTGAAGAAACGATTGTTGTTGATGTCACCAGTGTCACCGGCGGAGTAGTCACAGAAAACGGCAATCAGCAACAAACCACCCGCATTGCTGATAACGACACGACCGCAGTCAGTTTAAGTGTTAATAATACCAATATCGCTGAAACTGGTGGTTCAAGCACCATTACCGCGACATTGACCAAAGCGACTTATGAGAATATGACAGTCCATCTTTCGTTTACAGGTTCAGCAATAAATACAGACTTCACAGCACAACCCGAGCATATAACACTAGTCGCAGGACAAACGGCGGGTTCGTTAACCTTAAGCGCTAATCACGATACGCTAGTTGAAGGAGATGAGTCCCTCATCGTTGATATATCTGCGGTCGCTGGCGGCAATGCCTTTGAAAGTGGCACGCAACAGCAAACGATTAACATCATCGATGACGACTATAGTCCGGTGTCAGTATCGTTG
>JABSOG010001073.1 GCA_013216025.1 Algicola sp.
TGCAGTCGATACCAGCCGAGCACCGCAATCGCGCAAGTCAAAACCACGTCAGCCAGTCGAACGAAGGCCCAAAGGCCAATTAAACTAACTATTATTGTCTTGAAGTTCACATCCGTGTGCAAATGTGAAACTTCAAGAAACCGCTACGTTCAAGCACAGCAGCGGCTGCCGAGTGGAACAGTGCTTACATTTCAACAACAGCAGCGGCTGGCGGTTGAAATGGCAGCACATCTTTGTACTGCGTCGCCAATGCGTTTTTGAATGCGCATTAAATAAACTTATTGATCAACCTGTAATACTAAACTGTGGTAAACCTAAAATGATAAAAACACTGATGACCAAGGTCTCTATTGCCGTACTTGCAGGATGTATGTCACTTTCTGCTTTTGCAACCGACTACTCTCCCAACTTTAAAAACACAGATATTACTGAATTCATTAATATTGTTGGTAAAAACCTACAGAAAACCATCATTATCAACCCCAATGTACGCGGCAAGATCAATGTCCGTTCGTACGAAATGTTGACTGAAAAACAATATTACCAGTTTTTCCTCAATGTATTGTCGGTGTATGGTTTTGCCATTGTCAAAATGGACAATGACATTCTCAAGGTAGTCCGTAACAAAGACTCCAAGCAAATGGCCATACCGGTGGTTGGCGATGACAATCCGGGTGTGGGTGATGAGATGGTTACTCGTGTTCTGGAAGTAAAAAACGTACCAGTAAGAGACTTATCTTCATTGTTGCGTCAGTTCTCTCATCAGGCCGGAGGCGGACACGTTGTTCACTACGACCCAGCCAATGTTATTATGATGACAGGTTCAGCTGCGACCGTGGCCCGTTTGGTTAAAATCATCGAACTGGTTGATCATGCCGGTGACCAAGAAGTACAAATCATCAAGCTCAAATATGCAACTGCTGGCGAAATTGTTCGTATCATCGATAAAATCTATAAAGGCAAAGGCGGCAAGCCGGATCAACCGTCATTTTTGATCCCCAAAGTTATTGCCGATGAAAGAACCAACAGCATTATCGTTTCTGGCGAACCACAGGCCAGACGCAAAGTGATCAAGTTGGTTGAACGTTTAGACAGCGACTTGGAAGACAACGGTAATACTCGGGTATTTAATATTCGTTACGCCAAAGCGGAAGATTTGGTTAAAGTATTAAAAGGGGTGAGTGATTCACTGTCCGCCGCAGAGCAAAAAGGCTCTAAAACCTCTCGAAGTCGGACCAGTCGTTCGGGCCGAGATATCAGCATCAACTTCCACGCTGACAGTAACGCTTTGGTTATCACTGCCAATCCTGACATGATGCGTTCACTGGCCGATGTTATCCAAAAGCTTGATGTGCGTCGAGCGCAAGTTTTGGTTGAGGCCATTATCGTTGAAATATTTGAAGGCGATGGCGTTAACCTTGGCGTGCAATGGATGAGTAAAGACGGTGGTTTCACCCAGTTTAATAACGGTGCACCGGGCATCGGTTCGGTTGCTGCCGGCATTTATGCGTCTAAACCCATCAAAGGGCAAACTCGAAACTTTACTGACTCAAATAACAATCCAAGAACTGAAACTGACGCAGATACTCCGGGTGATGCAAGTTTGTTGGCCAACTTGCTTGGTACGGTAAATGGCATGATGTTTGGCTTGATTGAAAATGATTGGGGCGCGGTGGTTAACATGGTTAGCTCAGACACCAATTCAAACGTATTGGCCACACCGAGTATCACCACTTTGGATAACGAAGAAGCTTCGTTCTTGGTCGGTCAGTCGGTTCCAACCATTACAGGTACCAGCGCAAGCTCAGGTGCTGGTAACAATCCGTTCCAAACCGTTTCTCGTGAAGAGGTCGGTATCAAACTTAAAGTGACCCCGCAAATTAACGAAGGTGATGCGATCCAGTTGACCATCGACCAGGAAGTTTCAAGTGTCAGTGGTACTACCGCGGTGGATATCACCATCAACAAACGTGAACTTAATACGGTGGTTATGGCCGATGACGGCGGTATTGTTGTGCTTGGTGGCTTGATTGATGAAGACGTGCAAGAAAGTGTTTCAAAGGTGCCAATTCTCGGTGACCTGCCAATCATTGGTCATTTGTTTAAATCAACCAGCACCACCAAAAAGAAACGTAACCTGATGGTCTTTATTCGTGCATCGATTGTGCGTGATGCCGCGACCATGAGCCAACTGAGCCATCGCAAATACAACTATATTCGTGCACAGCAGTTGAAACGTCAGGCCGATGGGATTGCTTTGATGCCTAACATCGATACTCCAATTATGCCTAACTGGGATGATGCGTTGACTTTGCCGCCGACTTTTGAAGAGTTTATTGAAAATAACAGCAATAAGAAGTCTGAAGATGAGTGATAGCATGACAGAAGAACATATTGAGCGAGATGAGGGTCAGCCCCTTAAGGATGCTGATGATGGGAAGCTGGAGCAAGGGCTTGCCAGTCCACAGGATGAAGCTGTGGAAGACCTGTTCAAACATCGTTTGCCTTTTAGTTTTGCCAAGCGTCATGGGGTGTTGATATCCCATGAAGATGAACTTTATGTCGCCAATATCAAAGAGTCTACTTCACTGGAGACCCTGGGTGAAGCTCGGCGCTTTTTGCGCAAGCAGTTTGCGATCAATGTGATGAAAGACGATGATTTTGAATTGCTGCTTGAAGGCAGCTTTCAG
>JABSOG010001074.1 GCA_013216025.1 Algicola sp.
GAGGTATTGCAGTACAGTGATTACAGTCACTGGCAACAACAGCAATTTTCCGGGCGATATTTGCAGTCGCGGTTGTCATTTTGGCTGAAATACCTTGCCGGCAATCCGGCCAAACTCAATCTACCAACCGACAGGCCATATATCGACAACTTGCCTTGCGATGGCGACAGTATTTCAATGGCGCTGGATGATGAGTTGTTCGTCGGTGTCAATGCGCTATGCCGACAATGGCAGGTCACGCCATTTATGTTTTATTTTGCTGTTTTTAATCTGGTGTTGCAGCGAATGACAGGGCAATCGGATCTGGTCGTCGGCTTGCCGGTAGCCAACCGTAAAAACAAGGGATTGGACAAGGTGATGGGGCTGTTTGCCAATGCCATCGTGTTAAGAAATGACCTCAGTACCAATCCGCCGTTCAGCGATTTTGTTCAGCAAGTCAAACACAATGCCCTGCAAGCCTTTGACCATGACCAACTACCGATGTTATTGCTTGAACAAGCGCTGCGTGACATAAACCCGGCGCAATATTTGCCTATATTTCAGGTATTGTTTGTTTTTCAAAACAACACCGGCGAATTGCCACAACTGGAGGGGTTAAACCTCAAACCCATGCCGACACAAACCCGATTTTCGAAAAGAGACTTTGCTTTTGTATTGAATGAAAGTGCCGATGGTGTCGGTATTTTTGTCGAGTTTAACGCTTATTTGTTTGACAAAAAGACTATCGAGTCGATGTGCAACCGTTACATCGCTTTAATTGGTGAAGTGCTGGATAACACCGACCTGCCATTAAATAGCTATCTGCCATTAAAAAACCACGGACACAACACTGATGACAAATAGCCGTTTCCCCCTGACTGCTGCCCAGCAGGATATTTATTTCGATCAACTCCATCGGCCCGACAGCCCGGTATATAACCTGGGCGGTTGCGCGACCTTCGGGGTGTTGGATATTGACAAGTTTAAGGCCAGCCATCGCTGGTTGGTCAGTGCCCATGATGCTTTTGGTATTCGTGTGGTTACCGACGACACCGGGGTCAGTCAATATATCAGCGAACAGCGCACAACAACGCTGATGCAAGTTGATTTTTCGGCACATCATGAGCCTGAAGTACAAGCGACTCGCTGGGCCGAGCAGGTGACATCCAAAGCTATGGCAATGGAAAATTGTGAGCTTTATCAATGTTATTTGATAAAACTGGCTGAGCACCAGGATTGGTATTTTGTTTTGGTGCATCACTTGGCTATTGATGGTGCCGGTTACGCCAATTTGGTGAGGCATTTGAACGACCACTATAATGGGACTTCGGCTGAAAACAGCGTGGGCCAATGGCGGCAGGTTTGTGAACAGGATCAGCGTTATCTATCGGGCAAAAGATATCAAACCGACAAGGCTTATTGGTGTGATGTGTTGGCGGATTTGCCTGACAACCCCTTGCCAGCACATTATATCGGCAATTTTGACACTGCGCGATTAACCCCCAGCAATTACCTTGGTCAAACCATGCCCGGTGAATGGCACCGTAACCTGGCGGCATTTGCTGACTCGTTGGGTGCAGGGGTAGCGCAAGTGATGTTGGCCATACTGAGCTATTATTTTGCCATTGCCTGTCAACAACCAAGGTTGACCGTGGGGTTGCCGTTGCATAACCGCAACAATGCGGCGCAAAAAAAGATGGTAGGCATGTTTGTTGGTATCAGTCCAATGCGTATCAATGTTGATGAAAAAGCCACTTTTGCTCAATTGGTTGAATCTGTCCAGAGGCACCAAAAACAAAATCTCCGCCATCAGCGAATGCCTATCGGCCATATGATTAATGAGCTGTCCCTACCCGATGCACGAGAGCGAGTCTTCGACATCAGTTTTAACTATCAAATGTTTACCGAGATCCCCACAGTGGAGGATCATGACGTTATTATCCGTTCTATCAGCCATGGCCATGAAACAACGCCGTTGGGCCTCAAAGTCATGGATTATGGGCAAAACAAACCCATCTATTTGCAACTTGATTACAATCAGGCTTACTTTTGTCCAGCTGAAATAAAGTCAATAATGTCTCGATTGCTCTATTTGGTCGAGTTGCTACCCAAACAGCCGGACAGGCCGTTAAGTCAATTGTCGCCGGTACCGCCGGCTGAATATCGGCAATTGCTGGCATTTTCCAACAGCGAAAATGTTCGTCCCGCGGTAAAAAACTGTATTCATCATTTGTTTGCGGCCACGCATCAGCAGGTGCCACATAAAATAGCGGTTAGTACCAGCGCACAAAAACTGACTTACCGGGCGCTCAACCAAAAAGCCAATCAAATTGCCAATTGCCTGATAAGCAAAGGGGTAGGGGCTGATACGTTGGTGGGCTTGTGTGTCGAGCGTTCTGTGAACATGGCAGCTGCGATATTGGGCATTTTAAAATCCGGTGGCGCTTATGTGCCGATGGATCCTCAAGCCCCGCAAGCGCGCCTGCATCATATGCTTAACGACAGTGCCGCCAAACTGGTGATCACCGAGGCATCATTACAGCACAAAGTGGACTTGCCCGGGATTGAAGGTCTGTTGCTTGACGCTGAACAAACCTTTGACCCATTCGATATCAGTGATCCGCAAACCGTTGCGGTCAAACCCGATAACCTGGCTTATGTGATCTATACCTCAGGTTCTACCGGACAACCCAAAGGGGTGATGGTTGCA
>JABSOG010001075.1 GCA_013216025.1 Algicola sp.
GGTAAAGGCAATGCCCCAAGGGTTGGCAAAATACAGCTCAGGTTTGCCCGATTCAGGCTGTTGTCCGCCATGGTGCAGGTTGATATTGTGGCCATCTACTTCAGCGCCGCCAATACCATCAATGCGGTTTACATAAGCTTGGGTGTTCACGTTAAACCGTTGCGGACCGGTGGGAGATGCGCCAATGTTTGGCAAATAGGCATGACCATTACGAATAACAATGTTTTGTAATTGGTTGGGGAAAGCCGCCGTTTTGTTGCCTTTTGCGTCTTTCATACCGCTATCGGTTGCGTTTAGGTGAATGGCACGTACGGGTTTGTAATGGGCAATATCGCTTGAGCGGGTGTTGATGTCTAGTCGGCAAACAATGCCCTCTTTGCCGTGGTCGTCTTTTTGCACGCCGGTTGCATGGGTGAACGAAAAGAAGCGGGTGACATACAAGTGTTTACTGTCTTGGGTGACAGCCATGGCTTGTGGGTGAAAGTGGCGGTTGGTATCAACAACATTGCACAGACTGTTTTTTAGATCGATGGCCCCGACAATACTGTGGTCGTTGGCGTCGATCACCGTAATGGTGTTTTGATTGGCATTGGAGACAAACACGCGCCTGCCGTCTGGCGAATAAATTACAGCGTTGGGCTCGCTACCTGTGGTGATCACTTGGTTGCTCAACGCACTAAAACCAGCTGGCGGGGCATTGGCTATTTTTATCACGGTCACGCTGTTGTCGGCAGCGTTGGCAACATAGGCGAATTTATTGTCAGCAGACAGGGCAACGCTTCTAGGTTCGTCGCCGACTGCAATTTGGGTGATCATTTCGAGGGTGTCTGTACGCACAACCGAGACGCTGTCGCTGTCTGGATTGACAGACCATACCAACAGATTGTCAGACGACAAGGCGATTGGGCTTGAATAGGTTGACTGGGCCAGTGTTTCAACCGGCTTTTGGGTGCAGGCCGTTAGGAGTAACAGCAGGCATATATAGGTTAAGTTATGTTTCAATGCGGCTATTTTTTTGTTGTTGATTAGCCGCAATTCTATTGTTTTGTGGTCATTTTAACAAGTCTGACGAGTTTGATTTGTTGGTCGTTGGCTGGTGTGATGCATGCTTTGGGGTTGGTACGTGGCCAATTCGAAACCGGGGTAACTATAAAGATAATAGGTCCTTTGATATAAACGACGATAACCATTGACTATCGGACAATAATTTGCATATGAAAATTTATATCACTGAATTCAATCTGTCTTAAAGTAAAGTGCCGTCGTATCACGCTTTGCGGCACTTAGTGCTTTAGAGTGTTTGCTTATGAGTTTGCACTTCAAGCCTTTATTACATTACTATTTGCAAGGCTAGACTCTATAGGAGTGCAATCTGGAATAGAATGATTATTAAGGGGAACTTACTCGTGTCTCATAGGCAATCTAATAGAATCCGAAAATAAATCAGCTGAACCAGGTGGCATAGTTTAATAGACATTTATATAACATATTTAGGAAACATAGGAAACATAGGAAACATATGAAAAATTTAATACTGCTATTATTGCTAACGGTTACTTTTAATTCTTTTGCTGCACCTTCAGTGCTGGGCAAAGTTTCAAGTCTGTATTTAACTAAAGAAGGACTAGTGCTTTTTGACATTGAAGGTCAATGTAGATTATCAAATAGTTATGATTTTGCGCTTTCTTTATCCGACCCATATGGAAAGGAACTTTATGGCTTTTTGCTTGCCGCCTACACAACCAAAAAAGAGATTAGAGTTGGACATTGGGGAGATTGCAACGGTACAGAACGAATTGCACCGGCTCAATTATCCATGACTAACTAATTCTTATATCAAACTAAGGATAGATTTGAGTGATAAACGGATCATAATTTAATTCTATGGCTAGGCAAGCCCGTTTCGATGCGCTGAGGATAAATATGTAGTCTAAGGCGCTTAGGCGGCGAAAGCGAGTTGGGAATTGACGGCGAAATTTCACACTGAACCTATTTAATCCTTAGCGGTAGTTAGCAGCCCGAGCAGCCATTCCTTTTTGCCAAAGTCCTTTGGGATTTCTAGTGCCAATGCATAAGCAATAGGCTCGATAACTCTTACATATCATAAGACTAAATCAGCATCCGACTCCGGTTGCCGAGCAACCAAGGAATCAATCGCCATTCCATAATCCATCCCTTCACCCATCCATCGAGTAACCCCAGTTTGGCTATTGATATCTGGCCATTGTTGCTCAAAATAACGCTCTACCGTGCAAAGCGGCAATCTGGGGTTTTGCTCCATAATTAGCCCCGTTGATGTTTTGAAAGTCAATTCTTGTTTACCCTCTACAATGCGCTTTTCAATAAAATAGCTGTCCTTATGCAGCTGCCGATGGTGGAAACGACACAGTTTCACCAAATTATCTTTTTTGGTTTCACCATAATTGCACCAGTGTTTAATGTGATGAAAATCAACATAACGTGATTCACAACAACCGGGAAAACAACACGTTTCATCACGAATATTTAATGCACGTTTCAAAAGCGGGGGTACAGTGCGTGTATTTCGGCTTATATTGAGCACATCGCCGTTTTCATCTTCAAGCACCGTTAACAAACTGGCGTCACTGCAAAGGCGTTTGGCGTTTTCCATGGTAATCCACTGTTTGTCTAGATGCGGCGGTCTGTTGAGCGGCCCGTGATGCTCGC
>JABSOG010001076.1 GCA_013216025.1 Algicola sp.
ACGAACCTAAATTAGCACTGACCCCAGCTGGTGCAGGCTACCAGCCACTACCGGCCCAAAACGTGTCGACGGAAACCACCACCAGCTGGGGTCAATGCTTTTGATTATGTCGAACAATAATCTTTTTTTGTTCGACAAAATCAAATGCTTTGACCCCCTTGCGAAGCCTCCGTACCATCAGCTTCAAACTAAGCCTCACCCCAAATTACACCAGCCTCCATACCACCAGCCCCGAAAAAGCCACAAAATCCTACTCCTCCAAAACCCCCATATTCCCATGCCGCACATCTTTCCCCTTAACCAAATAAACCACAAACTCGCAGATATTTTTGGAGTGGTCACCAATGCGCTCAAGCGCTCGCGCACAGTGACTGATGCGCAGTGAGTTTTTAATTTCTCTTGGATCTTCCATCATGCGGGTGATCAACAGACGCGAGATATTGTCGAACTCTTCATCAATTAATTTGTCGGTTTCGATGATTCTAAGCGCCTCGTCCACATCCATTCTTGCGTAGGCGTCAAGTGCTAGGCCGAGCATGGTTTTGACTCGCTCACCAAGGTTTCTCAGCTCAACGAACTGACGTGGCGACGAATCGGCTTCGCTCATTTGAATCGCGTTTTTGCTCAGTTTTATTGCTTCATCACCAATGCGCTCTAGGTCGGTGATGGTTTTGATGATGGTGATCATCAAACGCAAATCGCTGGCTGCTGGCTGGCGGCGGGCCATGATTTTTAGACAGTTTTCGTCGATGTCTATTTCAAGTTGATTGACCTGCTGGTCGTTTTCAACCACCTCGTGGGCCAGTTCAATATCGTGATTGAGTAATGATTTCAGGCCGTTTTCTACCTGAGATTCGACCAAACCACCCATTTTCATGATCTGGTTTCTGGCTTCTTCTAACTCTTCGTTGAAGCGTCGAGATATGTGATGGTTTAACTGTAAATCGTTTTCCATTGTTTTGTCCTTACCCAAATCGACCAGTGATGTAGTTTTCGGTTAATTGATGTGTCGGGTTGGTAAATATCTGTTCGGTTGGCCCCATTTCTACCAAACTGCCCATATGAAAATACGCGGTGGTCTGCGAAATTCGCGCCGCCTGCTGCATTGAATGGGTCACTATTGCGATGGTATATCGTTCTTTTAGATCGTCTATCAATTCTTCGATAATCGCAGTGGCAATCGGGTCGAGCGCCGAGGCGGGTTCATCCATTAATATCACTTCTGGGCTGACCGCGATAGTGCGGGCAATGCACAATCGTTGTTGCTGACCGCCCGACAATCCGGTGCCGGATGCATCTAATCGGTCTTTAACTTCTTCGAACAAACCGGCTTTTTGCAAACTGGTGATGACAATTTCATCTAACTCGGCTTTGTTTGATGCCAAGCCGTGAATTTTGGGGCCGTAAGCCACATTGTCATATATCGACTTGGGGAAGGGGTTGGGTTTTTGAAACACCATGCCTACCCTTGCCCGCAATAATACCGGGTCCATGTTTTTGCCGTAAATGTCGTCTTCTTCAAGATGCAAATCGCCTTCTACCCGACAAATGGGAATGGTATCGTTCATTCGGTTTAAGCAGCGTAAAAAAGTCGATTTACCACAACCCGATGGGCCGATTAAGGCGGTCACCTGATTGCGGGCCAAATCAAGGGTGACGTCTTTGATGGCGTGTTTGTCGTCGTAATAGACGTTTACGCCACGCATGGTCATTTTTGGGTCTTCTGCAAAGACGTTACCGACCGTGCTGCCAACTTCGGTTGATTGGTCAACGCCACCTTTACCTCTAACCGCAGCAAAATTCGCACTTATAGTCATGTTGTCTACCTATTACGTTCAAAATATCTGCGTAACATCGCAGCACTAATGTTCATCACGGCCAGCAACCCGAGTAATACCAAAATTGCAGCTGAGGTTTTGGCCATAAACGCCCGTTCTGGCGAGTCGGCCCATAAAAATATCTGCACCGGCAGCACAGTAGCGGCATCGGTGATGCTGGTTGGTACGTCTACAATGAACGCTACCATACCTATCATCAACAATGGCGCAGTTTCACCCAGCGCCTGAGCCATGCCAATGATGGCCCCGGTTAATATGCCCGGCATCGCCATTGGCAATACATGGCCAAAAGCCACCTGCATTTTTGATGCGCCCAAGCCCATCGCGGCTTCGCGAATTGATGGTGGCACCGCTTTTATTGAGGCTCGGCTGGCGATAATAATGGTCGGCAGCGTCATCAAGGTTAACACAATCCCCCCCACCATCGGTGCCGAACGGGGCAAGCCAAAAATGTTGATGATCACCGCCAAACCCAGCAAACCAAAGACAATAGACGGTACTGCTGCCAAGTTGTTGATGTTGATTTCAATCATGTCGGTCCAACGATTACGTGGTGCAAATTCTTCAAGATATAACGCCGCGGCAACCCCCAGTGGAAATGACAAAACCAAGGTCACCAGCATGGTCAGCATGGTGCCTGCCAAGGCACCGCGTACACCGGCCTGCTCTGGCTCACGCGAATCACTGTTAGTGAAAAAGCCAGTACTAAAGCGCGATTCGATTAACCCCTGCTCATTGAGGGTTTGCAGCCATACCGCCTGTTTTTGGTTAAGCCGACCGCCCGCTTCACCGCTGACATAATCTTCTTTTAGATAACTGTCGACATCGTCATCGAGCATCACCCAAAG
>JABSOG010001077.1 GCA_013216025.1 Algicola sp.
AGTTTTGGTGCAAAGGTCGCATACACCACGGCAACCGTCATCACAGCAAACATCACCCCAAGGCTACTAAAGCCGCTACGGTAGGCTTTGCCCGGCAAGGCCAACAATGTATTGCCGCTGTATTGGGTGGCATACAAAGTAAAAAACAGCGAAATAAAACCCAAAGAACTCCCCGCAAGGTAGAAGTCTTTAAGGCTGTTATCAGTGCGCGAACGATTGGCCAGCCAACCGATCACCAGCAGTGACGCCAAATAAACCACAACGATAAACAGGCCAGTTTCACCAAAAACGGATTGTTCCACGATTTCTCCTAATACTTACGGTTAAATTCGTCGCTGCCAATAAAGGGGTGACGTTGGGTAGCAGACGTGTAATTATCCAATGGATCTCAAACAAACTCAGAGCAAACAATGAAGCCGCATATGCAAACCCTGATCACCCTGTTGAAAAAAAACGACCTTAAAGGCTTGCTCAAACATTACAAGGCTTCAGAAGAATCTGACAATCTCGCCCAGCTGGCCTTTGTTTTTCAACAAGGGCAGAAAAATACCGCAGGTTTTGAATTTTATCAACAACTGGCCTGCAAATTTATCGAAAGTAACGGCTTACCCACCCCATTGATTGCCCAAATGAACAACAATGACATCTTAAGTTTCTTTACCCCGGCACTAAAAGAAACAGATAAAGCCACAGACCCCGAAAACTCCAAAGACAACTTCAACAAAGTTAATCAGCACCAACGCAACGTGCTGCATTATTTGTTTAGCCCCCCAGACCTACAACAGCAGCAACAACAGCTGCCACCGTTTAACTATTTGCGGTCGATGATGTTGTTCGAAAGCAACGAATCGTTGCAAGAGGCTTTATGCCAGCGAGATACGCAAAACCTCACGCCCCTTGAAACGTATTTTTCGACCAACCAAAATTTAGACGATTTACCTGCCCACGAATTCACTGCTCTATTGGCCCTGATTGAAATTGAAAGTAAACAACACAGCGTCGATAAATCTAACGGCAAGACGGTATTAAAATCGGTTAACGCACTGTGCCAAAATCAATCAGTGCCGGTGACCAACGAATTACAGCGACTAATATTAATCGCCACCTATTACAGTAAGTCTATTGAATTTATCGTCAAACAGATGAGCTAGTGCCCGTCCAGAAACGTAGTTTCTCCCTGACAATTGTCAGGACGGGCGCTATGCAGCGTAGTCGTAATGCCTATTTTTCAATAGGTTGCGTTGTCTATCCTGATTGGACTGACCGCCGCGCTTGCGCAAGAGAAGTGTTTCTGGATGGGCACTAGCTGATGTTCGCCCTGCTAGTAACCCCAGCATTACATCTGGCCATTATCACGGCAATGGTCGCAATCCTTTGTAAATTCAAGTTAGTGACGTTAAACCCCAGATGGATTAGGGTTTCGTTGTCGATTTTCGCCAGCTACTGGCTGATAAAAATAACAGGCATAGAAGTGACTTTGGTAAAGGCATTAATGCCCACCTTAAATTGGCCGTGGGATGCAAAGCTCAGCTTATTGTTGTGCAGTTTGCTATGGCTGGTGGGGCTAATGGTTTTTCGACCAGGATTTAAGGCAAGTCACGCCGGATTTACCTTCAAACAAAATCCAGGTTCAATCAAAGCGATGCTGATTGCCACCGGTCTGCTGTTGGTATTTCGCTACTATCTTACGTTGGTACTCGGCCAGAGTGATGGCTCACGCGACCCCGAAGAGCTGTTATTTTTAGCCACTATGCACGCCATTGACAAAGAGCCGCTATATCGAGGCATATTGCTCTACACCCTATCCTTGGCAATTATCTCACATAAGTACGTCATTTTTAACGCCCGCATCAACATCGCCGGTATCCTGCTGGTTCTACTGTTCGCGCTAGCCCATGGTTTTAGCTACAACAACGGCCAGTGGTTTTTCTTCCCTGTGGGATTGTTCATCACCAGCTTGCACGGCTTTGTTTATTTGTGGATGCGACAAAGAACCGGCAGTTTGGTTTTTCCCATAATAGCCCACAACGCAGTTTTGATTCTTAATCAAGTACTTTGAATCAAATTGTAAGTCGGCACCCAGTCTCGCTTGAAAAGTGGCTTTTTAAGCCCCATTAAAGAATGGTAGGCGTTTAAAAGCATATTAACCAAATAAGGAAAGTCGGATGAAAAGTTTACACAGGTGGTTATTGTTGGCCGCGTTATTCATAGGTGCCATCGTCTGTTACGTTGCCGGCAGTACCCAGGGTGCAGTGGTTTTTATTCTTTTTGGTATGGTGTTTGAAGGTTTGTTTTGGTTTAAGTTGATCAAAACCGTGAACCGAAAAGCCTAAGCCTCTTAAGGCGTGTCGGGTGCCATCAAAAAACACGCCGGTACAACCCCCTTCAAACAAGTCTCCAAATATGGTGCTATCCCCTTGGGCGAAGCCCGCATGACCAGCGCTGGCAAACTCGATTTCGACCACATCATTCATGTCGCTGGCATCAATATGTTGGGGTTCGCCACACAATATTCTGTGACCCAATCGGTTATCAATGCCATGGCTATCGTTAATCAGCATAAAATCAGCAGTGTTTCTTTTGAGGGGATTGAGAGTGAGGCTGAGGTAATTATTGTTCAGTATCCGTATTAATTAACTGCGATCACCGAGTCACCCTGTCAAATTGGACACTGCACCAGTAG
>JABSOG010001078.1 GCA_013216025.1 Algicola sp.
GCCGACCAAAATCGCCGGTTTTTGTTTGCCAAAATGACGCATCACAAAATACTGACGAACCGCTGCGGTGAGCATAATAATAACCACCAACACCAACCAGTTGTACTCGTGATTATAGGTGATGGGGTAATGATTGCTGATCATGATAAACAAAATCGGCAAAGTGGTGTAAGTATTGTGGGTTGAACGCAGCTTGGCATTCATGCCATGCGCCGGGTCTGGTGCTGTGCCGTTTTTAACCGCATCAACCAAGGCTTTTTGCGAAGGAATAATACCAAAAAAGACGTTGCCCGCCATGATAGAGCCAATGATCGCCCCAATGTGAATGTAGGCGCCACGTGCGCTGAACACTTGGGTCAGACCATACGACAAGGCAGTAACCAACACCAACAAAATGATGCCCAGAATCAAACCATGATCTTTAAGTTTGGTGCGCACCAACAACTCATAACTGCCAAAACCAACAACGATGGCGCCCAAACCAATGCCAATTGCTTGCATTTGAGTGAGATCAGCCACCCTTCGGTCAATCAAATAAGACTCGGCACCAACATAAAACATCAGGGTCAGCAGCAAAAAGCCAGTTAACCACGTTGTATACGCTTCCCACTTAAACCAGTGCAACGTTTTAGGTATTTCTGGCGGTGCTAGCTTATATTTGGCGACCTCATAAAATCCACCACCATGCACGGCCCACAAATCACCTTTTATACCCTTTTCATCTTTCCATTTGGGCGGCGTTTGCAGGTGATTGTCGAGCCACACAAAATAAAAGGAAGCACCTATCCAAGCGACTCCAGTGACAAGGTGGGCAAACCGAATAATCAAGTTTAGCCATTCATTAATATACGGATCCATAATTGTCTCAGTCGTTTATTGTGTTATTGGTGTTGTAATTAAAAGTGTTATTGGTGTTGTTAATAGCTTCACCCATGATATGAGTGGCTAATACATTACGTTCATCGCCGAGCATACTCAGCACAAATAGTTTTTCGGCCAGCGACTTGCACTGCGCCATACGCCGGGCCATTAAAGGCGTGGCTTTATAATCTAGCACGATAAAATCGGCTTCTTTGCCAGGTTCAAAATTGCCAATCTTGTCATCTAAATCCAACGCTACGGCACCGCCAAGGGTGGCCAGATAGAAAGACTTAAACGGCGTAAGTTTTTCACCGCGCAATTGCTGAGTTTTATAAGCTTCGTTTAAAGTGCGCAAAATCGAAAAGCTGGTGCCAGCGCCCACATCAGTACCCAAACCGACGTTGATATCATGCGCTTCCGCTTGTTTTAAATTGAACAAACCACTGCCCAAAAACAGATTAGAGGTAGGACAAAAAGCAATATTAGAGTCAGTTTCGCTAAGGCGTTGGCATTCGTGTTCGCTTAAATGCACGCCATGGGCAAATATGCTTCGACGGCCCAGCAAACCACTTTGGTCGTACACATCAAGGTAGTTTTTACTTTCAGGAAACAATTCTTGAACCCATTCAATCTCTTGCTTGCTTTCGCTCAAATGAGTGTGCATATAAACATCCGGATAGAGCTTTAACAGCTCCCCCGCTTTGTCTAACTGAGGGCGTGAACAGGTGGGTGCAAATCGTGGGGTAACGGCGTATTGCAAACGGTCTTTGCCGTGCCATTGCTCTATTAAAGCTTTGCTATCGACAAAGCCGGTTTCGGCGGTGTCAGACAAATCATCCGGACAGTTTTGGTCCATCAGTACC
Organism: Algicola sp.; assembly: GCA_013216025.1. Classification (GTDB taxonomy): domain Bacteria; phylum Pseudomonadota; class Gammaproteobacteria; order Enterobacterales; family Alteromonadaceae; genus JABSOG01. Next base: position 1,725 of record JABSOG010001078.1, read on the forward strand.
TTGCCGCAAATCATTCTCAGCTTTCTTTTTTGGGCCGAATTAAAAAACGCATCGACAGAGGTTTTGTGTACGGTGCCAAAGACCAAAGCGGTGGTGGTGCCAGCTTCAAGTAATTGGTCGAGAAAAAACTCGGCGATATCGGCGGCCTTTTCAGGGTCGCTAAACTGTCGTTCTGCCGGATAAGTGTAATTCTCAAGCCACTGCAATAATTGCTCACCATAAGAGGCGATCATTTCTGATTGCGGATAATGAATGTGAGTATCGACAAACCCGGGGGTGAGTAGTGCGTTGGGGTAATGAGTGACTTGCGCGTCTTTGGGTAGGGTCGGCAGCAGGGTTGGCAGCAAGAGTGCAGCCTCGCCGACTTGTTCAATCAGCCCATCTTTAACGACCAATAAGCCATCTTCGATGTGCTGATAACTTTGAGCCAACGGCAGCTTTGCCGGGTCGCCCAAAAAATGTAATATCTCGCCTCTAAAAATCTTTAACATCTTGCCTTTTTCATTTTTTTGTCACAAAAATAGTGCGCTCGACGCACCGTTAATTACTTTGGCCTACGGCCATGAAAATCAAAAGCCTCAACACGGAGGCACGGAGCCACGGAGAAAGAAAGAGGAAAAACAATAAAAAACAAAGAACGGCAAACGTCATTTAAGCAAGTTCTGTGTTTGCCTTTTGCTTCTAAATCTTTTCTCTTTGTTTCTCCGTGCCTCCGTGACTCCGTGTTAAGATCCCTTGACCTTCCTTGGCCGCAGGCCAAACCAGAGGTAGCGATCAAAAATCAATAACCAGCGATCCATCAAGGGTCACTACGTCACAATTGTCGCCTTCACCGCCTCGGTCGACCACCAAAAAATCACTGTGCTGGTTCAACGCCAAACAGTAATGGTGCCAGGTGCCGGTATGGTAATTCACACCCTGCTGCGAACTTCCCAAACACACCTCAATTTTGCTG